>NZ_JAXION010000025.1:0-43972 GCF_049311045.1 Rhodococcus sp. 7Tela_A2
GCCGCGATCCCTGAAGCTCTCGGGGATCGCGGCGCCGCCGTTGTATGTGGCCTGCCGAGCGGGTGACGAGACCCCGTCCGGCCACGAGCAACGACCCCCGACTCTTCTGAAACACGGCTGAACCGGGCGCGCTTTCCGTACAGTCGTAACGGCAATGCCGGCGGTTCCGATTTCACACGGTGAAGGCACGCGCGGCGCGTACTGCGGAGATTTCCGCGGTACGCGCCGACGCCTGCCACAGCTGTAGAGCTCCATCGGAGGAAGCATGAATGTCGTTGTCCCGCAGTGCAGGGTCAGATGAGAAGGCGCGCCGGTGTGCGGGCAACTCTGGTGGCCGCCGTCGCGACTGTGAGCATGGTGTGGCCCGGGTCGGCGATGAGCGACACGGTGGTGGATCAAGGTGTTCGGTACGTCGCGCTCGGTGATTCGCGGGCCGCAGGACCGTACCTCGACGCAGCCGCAATGATCGGTGGATGTGCCCGTTCCGATGTGGGATACCCGGCGCTGGTGGCGCACGCACTACGTCCCGCGTCGTTCATCAACGTGTCGTGCGCAGCCGCCCGCACCGACAACGTCACCAGGATCCCGCAGGACACGAAGACCGGACAGGTACCGCGCCAGATAGACCTGCTCGCAGCAGACACCACCCTGGTGACCCTCAGCATCGGCGGCAACGACGTCGGATGGCGCACCCTGGTCTCCGCCTGTTACACCGATCTTCCGGGCGGAGATGCGCACTGCCGGTCCAATCCGAACGTGGCGACTCGAATGGCCGCCGCACTCGACGCGCTGGGTCCGAAAGTGACGGCGACGCTCGGCAAGATCCGGCAGAAGGCGCCCGGTGCGAGGGTCCTGCTCGTCGGGCACGGCGGCATCTTCGGCGACCGCGGGTGCTGGCCGAACATCCCCACCAGCGACGCCGACGCCTCCTTCGTCAAGGGATTCTTCGGCCGGATGAACCAGGTACTCGCCGGTGCAGCCGCGAACACCGGTGCCGAATTCGTGGATGTCGCCGGGGGTTCGGAGGGGCACGACGCGTGCGCCGCTCCCGACCAGCGCTGGTTCGAGGGACAGCAGTCGCTGTCTTTTGCAGCACCGATGCATCCGACCACGGCCGGGATGCGTCATATCGCGGGACGTGTCGTGGCTGCGTGGTAGCAGGCCCGATCTCGCACAGTCCCGAGGCGGATCGGGAAGAGTAGTCCCTGTGCGGCCGCGCAGGGTCGCGTGGGGAGGATCCATGTTCGGCGACCGCTGGGGTGTGACCGACGCCGAGGTCGCCCGCCGCTACCCGTGTGACGACTTCGTCCCCGATCCGACTCTTCAGGCGTGGAGGGGCGTGACCGTGCGCGCCGCTCCGGCTGTCGTCTGGCCTTGGGTCACCCAGCTCCAGATGGCGCCGTATTCGTACGACTGGATAGACAACGGTGGCCGTCGTTCTCCGCAGAGACTGCTCGATATCCCTCCACCGGAGCCCGGCCGGCCCTTCACGCGCACGGCGAACCACCCGCAAGGACGGTTGCTCGCGGTCGAAACGCAGGTGCACTACACAGGACGGATCATGGGCGCTGTCATGTCGTATGTGCTCGTCCCCGCGGGCCCGCACACGAGGTTGCTGTTGAAGCTCGTGATGAGCGGGGCCGGCGTGCTGGCTCCGGCGATCTGTGTCGGCGACCTCGTCATGGCGAGAAGGCAACTGCTCAATCTCGCAAGGCTCGCCGAGCACACGTCGCCGCCGGACGACGCACATGGGTCCACGGCGATCTAGCTTTGGTGGGATAGTGCCCGCTATCCGGGCACTTTGTCACCAAACTTTTCACTCGACCTCCGCCGTCCCGTACCGAGTGTTCCGCCACACAACATCTTCCACCGTGCCGCATCACCGTTCCGGCACCGCTGTCGTCTGCGGAGGGCGATACGCGGGTGCCTTCGCCGACCCGCTGGGTTGGAGTGTGCGCAACAGCGGCATCACCCGGAAGGGCACGACGTTCGACAGCACCATCACGCTCGTCGAGCGGGTGATGATCGACGACCGGTTCAACTCGATGAGGGTGTGTTGTAGTCCGAGGTGGGAGTCGGCGGCGATGCGGCACAGGATGTCACCGGTTCCCGTGGTCGAAAATGCTTCCAGCACGCCGGGAATGGATTCCAGTACTTCGCGAATGGTGGCGAGTGCCCCCTGGGCGATCTCCATCGTGACGAACGCCTGGACATCGAATCCTGCGGCGGCGAGATCGACCTGTGGCCCGTATCCGGCGATGAGGCCGCCGTCTTCGAGTCGTCGCAACCGGGCAGCGCCGGTGGCACGAGCGACGCGGAGTCGCCGGGACAGTTCGAGTACTCCGATCTTGGGATCCGAGTGGAGGACTTCGAGGAGCGCGAAATCCAGTTTGTCGAGTTGCAGGACGTCACGCACGATCGTTCCTTCCCGCCGGGTCGCGGAATGTAGGCCGATTGTATAGCTGAACGGTCGGATGCCGGTGTATTCCGGTCCGGTCGACCAGTTCTGCGAGAACAGATTGCCACCGGCTCCCGACGGGTTTCTCCTGGTGACATCCGACGACGAACCACCTCGCACTCGCGGCAGGAGATCGCTATGACTCTCGAACGGGACCTCACCGATACCGAGCGACTCGCTCGCCTGGACCCGGACGAATTACGCAGGCTCGTCGGAGCCGTCGAGTACGACGCGGCACACGATCCGTTTCCGGTCAGCGGCTGGGACGCGGTGTCGTGGGTGGTCGGCAACGCCACTCAGGCGGTGCACTTCTACCAATCCGCCTTCGGTATGGATCTCGTCGCGTACTCCGGGCCCACGACGGGAAACAGTGACCATCACGCCTACGTATTGTGCAGCGGCGCGGTGCGTTTCGTGATCAAGGGAGCTGTCGACCCGGACAGTCCACTTGCCGATCACCATCGGGTGCACGGAGACGGTGTCGCCGACATCGCGTTGCAGGTTCCCGATGTCGACGCGTGCGTGGAACATGCTCGCGCACAGGGTGCCAGGATCCTCGACGAACCGCACGACGTCTCCGACGAGTACGGCACGGTACGCCTTGCCGCGCTCGCCACGTACGGCGACACCCGGCACACGCTGGTCGACCGGTCGCGATACTCGGGCGTCTATCTGCCCGGATATGTCGAACGTGTCTCCTCCTACCGCCGACACGGCGACGCGGGGGCGCGGATGTTCGAGGCACTCGACCACGTGGTCGGCAACGTCGAACTCGGCCGGATGGACGAGTGGGTCGATTTCTACCGGCGGGTCATGGGTTTCACGAACATGGCGGAGTTCATCGGGGACGACATCGCTACCGATTACTCGGCACTGATGAGCAAGGTGGTGTGCAACGGCAACCATCGTGTGAAGTTCCCGCTCAACGAACCGGCGGTCGCGAAGAAGCGTTCGCAGATCGACGAGTATCTCGACTTCTACCGCGGTCCCGGAGCGCAGCACCTCGCGCTGGCGACCCGCGACATCCTTGCCGCGGTGGACCGCATGCGAGATCAGGGCATCGAATTCCTGCCCACACCCGATGCGTATTACGAGGACCCGGAATTGCGTGCACGCATCGGGGCCGTCCGGGTTCCGGTCGAGGAATTGAAGAAGCGCGGCATCCTCGTCGATCGTGACGAGGACGGATACCTGCTGCAGATCTTCACCAAGCCGGTAGGGGATCGCCCCACGGTGTTCTTCGAACTCATCGAGCGACACGGTTCCGCCGGATTCGGCAAGGGCAATTTCAAGGCCTTGTTCGAAGCTATCGAGCGGGAGCAGGCGGCGCGCGGCAACTTCTGACGACGCGCACGGTCATCGGTCCGGTGCCGGCGGCGACTCCGAGACGATTCCGCGCACCGCGAGCGAGAGTGCGTGACGTGCGAGTGGATCGGACACGTTGCCGGACCCGAGCAGGAGCGCCCCGGGCAGGTCGACGACGCAGTACTTCACGAGGGTGAGTGCGGTCGCATCCTCCCTGCCCCACTGTTCGACGGCGAGCACGGTGAGCAGGGTGGTCAGGGTGCGTCGCAGTCCGGCCAGCTGGTCGCGCTGAGACTCTGCGAGGTCCGGGGTGCGCAGATCGTCGAGGGTGACCGCGAGCAGCAGTTGCGCGCCGAACTCGTCGCGCTCCGCATAGGTGGCCGGCGCGAGCGCTGCCGCGACGATCGCTTCCGTGGGGCCGGAGGCCGTCAGGGTGCTGTCGGCGATGTCGCGCTGGAACTCGAGGAATCGGGTGGCCTCGCGTGCCCACACGGACGCCAGCAGACCGTCCCGGGAGCCGAACGCGTTGTAGATCGCACCGTTCGATGCTCCCGAGACGTCGCTGAGTGCCCGGATCGTCACGCCGGGTGTGCCTCGCCGTACCCACAGGTGGCGCGCGTGATCGAGCAGATCGTCGAGGTCGTGCCGGCGAGGTCGTCCCACGGTGTCCCTATCGGTCGGCGGGGTGTGCAGGTGTGGTGACGGTCAGCCCATCGGCTGCTGGAGGGCTGCGACGGCCGAGGTGAACATCGTCTGCTTGATCGCACCCAGCGTCTTGCGGTCCTTGCCTGCGAGAGGCCGGACGATGTCGGCCGCACCGGTCTGCAGATCGTCGAGGCCGGCGACGGCGTCCACGAGACCGTCCTGGAGGGCCTGCGGTCCGGGGTAGCGATGTCCGGTGGTCATCGCGGTGACTGCCGTCCGGGGAGTGAGCTTGCTGGTGATCAGGGAGGACATGCCGGGCGTGAACGGGATGTGGATGTCGACTTCCGGGAAGCACAGGTAGCCGCGGTCGTCTCGCATGATTCGGTAATCGTGTGCCATCGCCAGCATCGCCCCTGCTCCGAAGGCGTGTCCGTTCAGGGCCGCGACCGTCGGCACGGGCAGGGTCAGGACGCGCGCGAACAGAGCATGGACGCGGTCCACGTAGGACGTGTACTCGTCCAGGTGCTGCCCGAGCCAGTCGAGATCCAGGCCGTTGGAGTAGAACTTTCCGGAACCGATCGTGACCAGTGCGGCCGCGTCGGTGCCGGCCTCGAGTTCGTCGAGGCACTTCTCGACGGCGGTGAGCCACTCCGGGCCGAAGCGGTTCTCGTCGTCACCGAGGTTCAGCGTCCAAATCGGGCCGTCCTGAGTGATCGATGGCATGTGTGACCCCTTTCGTAGGCAGGTCCGCAACGACGGTGGCGGAACAGCGCCGACCATAACAGAGCGGATGCTCTAAAATGGATCTTCCTCGTGCATGCCGCTGTCCCGGGCGGAGGTGAACGGTGCCGCGAATAGGGGATCCTGGTCAGGCCAGGTCGCGAAGCTGACTGCGAAGGGCCTGCTCGGTGTGCCGGACGGCGGTGCCCACGATCGGCTCGATCAGCTTGCCCAATGCCATTCCTGCCAGACCGCCCGGCAATTGGTATGCGAAATCGACGTCGAGCCGGGTCCTTTCGTCGCCGATCTCGATGAAGCGCCACGTCGAGGCCGACCGCATGCCCGCCACGGACTCGAGGGCGAGGGAGCGGCCGAATTCCCATTCGACGACCTCGACCCGCGAGTCGAGAGTCTTGGGTCCCACGCGCATTGTTGCGTCGTAGACGGTTCCCAGGCCGCTGACCTGCGTGCCCACGGGCTGGAATCGGGTCATTCCGAACATCCACTCGGGAACGGTCCGGTGGTCGTCGACGTAGGCGAAGGCGACGTCGGCCGGAATCTCGGCTGTCGCGCTGTGGCGGAGATGGATCATGTCACCGGTCCTTCGAGGTAAGTGCGACGGAGGGTACGGGGAACCGCAGCGCCGGGACAGGGGGATTCCCGAACCCATTGCCCGATCGTCCGCGCAGTGCTTGAATTCGGCGTGACGCACATCACAATTATCCTGCTCAGGAGGCCCGGTGAAGACGAAAGCGGCAGTGATCAAGGGAATCGACCGCCCGTGGGAGATCGAGGAGATCGACCTCGGCGACCCGGTGGCGGGTGAGGTGCAGGTCCGTTTGGCTGCCTCGGGCCTGTGCCACTCGGACGAGCATCTCCGCACGGGCGCAACTCCGCTTCCGTTCTTCCCGGTTCTGGGCGGACACGAGGGTGCCGGCGTGGTCACCAAAGTCGGTCCGGGAGTGACGACCCTCGAGGAGGGTGACCACGTCGTCCTCGCATTCATCCCCGCGTGCGGCCGCTGCCGATCGTGCGCCAAGGGCTTGCAGAACATCTGCGACGAGGGAGCGGGCCTGCTCACCGGGCAGGCGATCTCGGACAAGACTTATCGCGCGAGCTTGAACGGCGACCCGGTCCTGCAGATGTGCCTGCTCGGCACTTTCGCCCCGTACGTCACGGTCAACGAAGCCTCGGTGATCAAGATCGAGAAAGACATTCCGCTCGAGAAGGCCGCACTCCTCGGCTGCGGGGTCGCTACGGGATGGGGTTCGGCCACGGAAATCGGCGGAACCAAGCTCGGCGACACCGTCGTGGTCGTCGGTATCGGCGGCGTCGGCATCAACTCGGTTCAGGGCGCGGCTCACGCGGGCGCCCGGTTCGTCGTCGCAATCGATCCCGTCGAGTACAAGAGGCAGAAGGCGAAAGAATTCGGCGCAAGTCACACGTTCTCGTCACTCGAGGAGGCGGCGCCGGTGATCGGTGAGATCACCTGGGGCGCAATGGCCGATGTCACGATCATCACTGTGGGGGAGATCCACGGGGACATCATCGCGCCCGCGCTCTCGGTCACGGCGAAGGGTGGGCAGGTCGTCGTCGTCGGCATGGGCAACGCAACCGACACGCAGGTCACTCTGAGTCTGTTCGAACTGACGCTTCTCCAAAAGAGACTGCAGGGGGCCATTTTCGGCGGCACAGGTCCGCGTTCGCAGATCCCGAAACTGCTCGACCTCTACCGCAACAAACAACTCGATCTCGACGGCCTCGTCACCAACACCTACAAACTCGAGGACATCAACCAGGGGTACGAAGATATGCACGCGGGCAAGAACCTGCGCGGCCTCATCGTCTACGGAGACGACGACTACTGACCCCGCTCCGCTCGGGTGAGGTGGCCGGGGACCGTCCCCTACGGTGTTGTCCATGGACATGCATGAGGATCCGGTCTCCGGCGACGTCGGGTCGTGGCGGCGTTACGGCCCCCCGACCTTGCCGAAACCTCTTGCGGCGGCCCTCGAAGCGTTCGCCGAACGCGGGTACGACGGCACCTCGATCCGGGAGATCGCGTCGAGGGCTGGATTGTCGGTGCCGGGGCTGTACCACCACTACCCGTCGAAGCAGGCCCTGCTCGTCTCGCTCACCACCACCGTGATGCACGACCTGCTCGACCGCAGCCGCCGGGCGCTCGCCGAGGCCGGCCCGACACCGTCGGAGCAGTTCGACGCCGTGGTCGAATCGCTCCTGCGTTTCCACATGGTCCGGCGGGATCAGGCGTTCGTGGCATCCACCGAGATGCGCAGTATGGAACCCGCGAGCCGTGCGGCCTTCGTCGCCTTGCGCGACGAACAGCAACGCATGCTCGACGGGATCGTCGAAGGCGGGGTGGCGACCGGGGAGTTCACGACTCCGTATCCCAAGGACGCCAGCCGCGCGGTGACGACGATGTGTGTCGGTGTCGCGAGCTGGTACCGCCCGGACGGCCCGTCGAGTCCCGATGACATCGTCCATCGGTACCTGGTCATTGCACGGAGCACCGTCGGGGCGCGGTAGAGCCGGGGTTGACCCACTCTCCGGGATATGCCACCGTAGCGGTCACCGAGCGATCGATCGGTCGGTTGGTCTGGAAGGAGTATCAGCATGGCGGTCGACCTGGCCTACGCCGAGCACGTGCAGGATCTCGTGGCTCGAACCGAAGCGTTCGTTCGCGGCGAAGTGCTTCCCGTCGAGGACGCCCATCGGGGCGACATCGCCGCAGCGGGTGGCGATTCCGTACGGGTGGCACTGCAGAGCGCCGCCAAGGCGGCGGGTGTCTTCGCCCCCCATGCGCCGGTCGAGTACGGCGGCCAGGGCCTCGGGATGGTGGACCGGGCTCCCGTGTTCGAGGCGGCCGGCTACTCCCTGTTCGGCCCCGTGGCCCTGAACATCGCCGCTCCCGACGAAGGCAACGTGCACATGCTCGCGCATATCGCGAGCGACGAGCAGAAGAGCCGATACCTGGCTCCTCTCGCTGCAGGCGACATGCGCTCGGCCTTCGCGATGACCGAACCGGCACCCGGCGCCGGCGCCGACCCCAACGCACTCACGACCCGCGCCGAGAAGACGACGGGGGGCTGGAAGATCAACGGCCGCAAGCACTTCATCACAGGGGCGGACGGCGCCGGATTCTTCATCATCATGGCCCGCACCTCCGGGGAGCCGGGGCAGCGCGGCGGAGCGACGATGTTCCTCGCTCCCGCGGACTCCGACGGGCTGAAGGTGGGTCGTCACATCGAGACGCTCGACAAGTCGATGATCGGCGGACACTGCGAGGTCGACTTCGAGGATCTGTACGTCCCGGACAGCGCAGTGCTCGGTGAAGTGGATCAGGGATTCGCCTACGCGCAGGTCCGGCTCGGCCCGGCTCGCATGACGCACGTCATGCGCTGGCTCGGTGCCGCCCGGCGTGGCCACGACACCGCGCTCCGGTATGTGGCAGGACGTGACGGATTCGGCTCCAAGCTCGGTGATCTCGGCATGATCCAGAAGATGGTCGCCGACAACGAGATCGACATCGCAGCGACCCGGGCTCTGCTGGTGCAGGCATGCTGGGAACTCGACCGGGGATCGCACGCCGCGAACGCCACGTCCATCGCCAAGACCTTCGCCGCCGAGGCCATCTTCCGCATCGTCGATCGCTCGGTCCAGATGTGCGGTGGTCTCGGGGTTTCCGAAGATCTTCCCCTCGCCAGGCTCTCGCGCGAGGTCCGCCCGTTCCGCATCTACGACGGACCGTCCGAGGTGCACCGCTGGGCCATCGCAAAGCGTGCCGTCGGTGCGGCCCGCAAGGCCGCCGCAGCCGAAGGAGCAGCGAAGTGACCGCGGTGCACAAAGGGCTCGACCTCGTCGCGCTCGACCGATTCTTGCGTCGATCCGGGGTTGCGGTCGACGGCGAACTGCGGGCAGAACTCATCTCCGGCGGGAAATCCAATCTCACCTACGGCATCCTCGACGACACATCCCATTGGGTCCTGCGGCGACCACCCACGGCGGGACTGACACCGTCGGCACACGACGTCGCCCGTGAATACCGCATCACGTCCGCGCTGCAGGGCAGTGCGGTGCCGGTCGCGCGCACCGTCGCGCTGTGCGAGGACGACTCCGTGATGGGCGCACCGTTCACGGTGGTGGAGTACGTCGGGGGGCGCGTCGTACGCAGCAAGGACGACCTCGATTCGCTGTCCGATACCGACATCGACCGCTGCACAAGCGAACTCGTGCGCGTGATCGCCGAGCTCCACGCCGTCGACTACGAAGCCGTGGGGCTGGGCGGGTTCGGACGGCCCGACGGGTACGTCACCCGCCAGGTGAAGCTGTGGCAGAGCCAGTGGGACAGGGTGAAAACCCGGGAACTTCCCGATGTCGAGCGGCTGCACGCCGCACTCGCGGACTCGATCCCGGAGTCGCCCGCCCCGTCGATCGTGCACGGTGACTACCGTATCGACAATACGATTCTCTCCCACGACGACGTGGGAAGCGTTGCAGCCGTGGTCGACTGGGAGCTGTCCACTCTCGGCGACCCGCTGACCGACCTCGCCATGATGTGCGTGTACCGGCATCCCGCGCTCGACCAGGTGCTCGGGTTCCCCGCAGCCTGGACCAGCAACAGGCTGCCGTCGGCGGACGACCTCGTCGAGCGATACGCCACCGTCTCGGGACGCGACATCGCCCACTGGAGTTTCTACATGGGCCTCGCCCACTTCAAGCTCGCCGTCATCGCCGAGGGCATCAATCATCGCTGGCGGGCCGGCGCGACCGTCGGCGACGGGTTCGACCGCGCGGGTGACGCGGTGCCCGCGCTCGTCGCCGCAGGACTCGACTTCGTGACGGGAGCAGGTTCGTGATCGCGAGCGCCCTCGTCACCGGGGCGACACGGGGCATCGGCCTCGGCGTCGCCACCCGCCTCGCGGAGCGCGGATTCGCGCTGACGATCTCCGCCCGGGACGCAACCCGGCTCGACGAGGTCGCCGCTCTGTTGCGGGATGCGGGTGCGACGGACGTCCGGACCGTCGCCGCCGACCTGGCGGACCCCGACGCCGCGGGCAGGGTGGTCGCCGCACACGCCGACGCGTTCGGCGCGATGAAGGCCCTGGTACTCAACGCGGGTGTCGGCACCGCCGGCACCATCGCCGAGTTCCCCTCCCGCCGGTTCGACAAGACGGTGGCAGTCAACCTCAACGCGCCGTTCGCTTTGATGCAGGCGGCACTGCCGCTGCTGCGGTCCGGTGCGCGGAACGATCCGGGTCGCGGCGCGAAGGTGATCGCGCTCGCGTCCGTCGCCGGTGTGTACGCCGAAGCCGGTCTCGCCGCGTACGGCGCGACGAAGGCCGCACTCGTGTCGCTGGTGGAAACCCTCAACGCCGAGGAATCGGGTAACGGCGTCTCGGCATCCGCAATCGCTCCCGGGTATGTCGACACCGACATGTCCGAGTGGATCAAAGACCGGATCCCGGCGGAGGACATGCTCGAGGTCGGCGACGTCGTCGAGCTCGTCGACGCACTGCTGAAGTTGTCGTCGCGCGCGGTCCTGCCCCGGCTGGTGCTCAGCCGCGCGGGAGCGAGTCTCTACAGCGCCTGACCTTCCCGCCTGCGCATCACTCGTCGTCCGAGTTCTCCTTTTCTTCGCCTCGCCGGCGAAGGAAGTTGAACCCGGGCACGCCGGTGATCGCCTGACGGAGGTCCTTCACGACGCAGAGCAACTCGTGGATCTCCGGCGCGACCGTGTCGAGCGTGCCGAGGATCGGCATGATCATGTTCATCCGCTCGGACAGCTCGGGAAGCCGGTCGAGCATGAGGATTGCCGCGTGCACTTCCTCCGGCGACAGTTCCTCGATGAACTGGGCCGCGAGGGGCGCAGCCTGACGTGCGAGGGGCTCGTAGGTCTCGAGGAGTTCGCTCGCGATGTCGGCACTTCGTCCGGCGGAGTCGATGATCGTGCGGGCTTCCCCGGCGACGAGAGCGACCTCTCCGACGACCGTCCGGGCCTGCCCGGCGACGGTGCCGACATCTCCGACGATGGCCTCGGCTTGCGTGGCGACGGTGCCGACCTGGCCGACGATGGTGCGCGCTTGTCCGGCGACCGCGTCGGCGTCCGCGACGACAGAAGTCGTCGACGCGATGATCGCCTCGACCCGAGCGACCGCCACTGCGGCATCGTCGACCACGGCGTCGACGCGCCGGATCAGCGATTCGACATTGTCGAGCAGCGCCTCGGCACGGGCGGGCACCGACACCGCGAAGGTGGCGGTGGCGACTGTGCGCTCGACCACCGTGCGCGTGGCACCGAGAAGGGAACCGACGAGAGGGACAGCGGGTAAGGCGATCATCTCGCCATCTTTCACCACGGCGGCCACGGTGCGACAGCAACCTCACGTTTCGGTCGTCCCGTGCGTCTACTCGATGTGAACCTTGCATCGGATGGAAGGATCGAACCCGTGACCGCATCGCGCACGCACACCCTGATCGACACCCCGATCGGTGAGTTGACGTTGGTCAATACCGACGGCGTCCTGTCGGGCCTGTACATGGTGGAGCACCGTCCTTCCCCCGATCGCACTTCCTTCGGGTCCCGGACCACCGAAGGGTTCGACGAGGCGCGGACACAGTTGGACGAGTACTTCGCAGGTGAACGCACCCGCTTCACTCTTCCGCTCGCACCGGCCGGCACCGACTTCCAACGGACGGTGTGGGCCGCGTTGGCGGAGATCGAATACGGCACAACCTGCACCTACACCGCCGTTGCGGCCGCGGTGGGACGGCCCACCGCGGTTCGCGCGGTGGCCGCGGCGAACGCGAGGAACCCGTTGTGCATCGTGGTCCCGTGTCATCGGGTGATCGGGAGCAGCGGCAAGCTCACCGGATATGCCGGGGGTCTCGACCGCAAGCGCCTGCTGCTCGATCGGGAAGCGGCGTTCCGGAGGGCAAAGGCCACTCATGCCCCGGTCTGACACGACGGAGCCCACACATCTACCCCCGTTCGAACGGGTGGTCGCCGACCACGGTCCGACGGTATCGAGGGTGTGCAGGGCTCTGCTGGGTCCCACCGACGCAGACGACGCGTGGTCCGAGACGTTTCTCGCGGCGTTGCGTGCGTACCCCGCCCTGCGGCCGGGCAGCAATATCGAAGCGTGGCTGGTCACCATCGCCCACCGCAAGGCGATCGACGTGCACAGGCTGCGTGGTCGTGCGCCTGTGCCGACGGAGATCGTCCCCGAACGCCCCGCAACAGCGGGATTGCCGGGATCAGGCGACGACCAACTGTGGTCGGCGGTGGCGGCGCTGCCGTTCACGCAGCGCGCAGTGCTGGTGTATCACTACGTGGGCGGGTTGCCGTATGCCGAGATCGGCGCGATTCTCGGCAACAGCGCCGACGCGTCCCGGCGAGCCGCCGCCGACGGCCGGGAAGCGTTGCGCCGCTCCTATCACGCCGAAACAGGAAGCCGCTCATGAACTTTCCTATCCCGTCGGTGTCTACTTCCGATCTGGCCTGGCTGCACGACAAACTCGTCCTCGACGCCGAAGCCGCAGGGTTGCTGGATGTCGCCTACCGCGTCGTCGATACTCCGGTGGGTCCGCTGCTGTTGGCGTCCACCACGGTGGGGCTCGTGAAGGTGGCCTTCGTCGCGGAGGGCGAGGACGCCGTGCTCGACGAACTCGCCCGGCAGATCGGGCCACGCATCCTCGACGCACCCGCCCGGTTCGACGACGCGGTACGTCAGCTCGACGAATACTTCGGCGGCACTCGCACCGCGTTCGATCTCCCTCTCGACTTTCGTCTCGCGACAGGCTTTCGGCGGGAGGTGATCTCGCGGCTTGCCGACATCGAGTACGGACGCACCGCCAGCTACGCGGACGTTGCCGCATCAGCGGGAAGTCCTCGAGCGGTGCGTGCCGTGGGGACGGCATGCGCGAAAAACCCCTTGCCGGTGGTTCTCCCGTGTCATCGCGTCGTCCGCACCGACGGAGGACTCGGGCAGTACGCGGGCGGTGTGGAAGCCAAACAGATCCTGCTGCGGCTCGAAGCCGCCGCGTGATCACTGTCGCCCGGCTCCCGGTGGCGCTCCCATTTTCGGTGCGTCCACTGCTCGCCACCATGCGGAGCCATGCGGTTCCGGGGCACGAACGTCACGATGTAGCCACCGGAACGCACTGTATTGCGCTGCGCACCGCGCACGGTATTGCGAGCGCGGCCGTGACACTCCGCGCCGATACCGGCAGCGTGGTGGCGCGGATCGATGCGCCGCGCCGGGCCGACATCGCAGATGTCGAAGCGGCGGTGCGCCGTTGGCTCGACCTCGACGCCGACCCCACCGTCGTCGACGCCGCGCTTGCCGCCGATCCTGTCCTTGCTCCATTGGTGCGAGCCCGGCCAGGCCTGCGGGTGCTCGGCAGTACCGACTGGTTCACCACGGCCGTGCAGACGATCCTCGGGCAACAGGTGAGTGTCGCGGCAGCAGCCACTTTCGCGGGGCGGCTCGTCGCGGCGTTCGGCGACGACGCGCCAGGTGGATTGCGGTGCTCTCCGACACCGCAACGGATCGCTGCCCTCGCGCCGGAAGATCTGCGTGCGGCGATCGGCACCACACGGTCTCGGGCGAACACCCTGCTGGTCTTGGCCCGAGCGGTATCCGACGGCCTCGATCCCGCGTCGGCGTCCTTTTCCCGTGATCTGCTCGCGCTGCCCGGAATCGGGCCGTGGACCGTCGACTATCTCGCCCTGCGAACCGGCGACCGCGATGCGTACCCCGCCGGTGACCTTGTGCTCCGGCGCGCCCTCGAGGTCGGCACCGCACGCGAAGCGACTGCGCTCGCGGCACAGTGGCAACCGTGGCGTGCCTACGCGGTTGCTCATCTGTGGGCGCATGCAACATTGAATCGGCACCCGTAACGCCCGAACGCACGTATTCTTCGGCCAGTCCGGAATGTGCCAGCAGTCCGTCAGCAGTACCCGAGACGGGGGTGTAGACCGCCATGTCGACGAAGCCACGCGTCACGTCCGGTCTGTTGTGGCGGTGCATCGCGTGCGTGACAGTTGCCGTCACGGCCATGGTTCTCGGCGCGGGCAGCAGTGTGGCACAGCCGATCCCGGAGCCCCTGCCTTCGCAGGATCCGTTCTACACCTATGACGGTCCGCTGGCGGATTTCGCTCCGGGCACGATTCTTCGCTCCAGGCCCTCGGTGTTTGCCGCACCGGGTGTCACCACGCCGGTCACCAGCACACAGGTCCTCTACCGTACGACCGACCAGCAGGGCGAGCCGACCGACACCGTTGCGACTGTGCTTCAACCGCTCGCACCGGGGCCCACCAAGCTCATTTCGTTCCACATGGCGTACGACGCACTCGGATCCGAGTGCGATCCCTCCTATACGTTGACCGGGAGCGCTGACAGTGGTGTGTCGCTTGCGGAGCAGACCGTCATCGCCGGATATATCGCCGCGGGATACACCGTTGTGGCTCCCGATTACGAAGGGCCGGAACTGGAGTGGACGGTCGGACGCGAATCGGCGTACGCGGCACTCGACGGGATCAAGGCTACCGAAGAACTGCTGTCGCTTCCCGATTCGACGCCCGTCGGCCTGATCGGCTACTCCGGTGGATCGGTACCGACCCAGTGGGGCGCCGAGGTGGCGCCGAGTTACGCGCCCGAACTGAATATCATCGGCGCTGCCGCCGGCGGCGTGCCGGTCGATCTCGCACACAACCTGCCCTACGTCAGCGGTAGCGCGAAATGGGCGGGCGTGATTCCGGCTTTGGTTGTGGCCTATCAGCGTACATACGACCTCGACACGGACGCGTTTCTCTCCGACCGGGGCAAGCAGGTCGTCGCCGAGGTTGCCAACCGGTGCATTGCGGAGTTCGCGTCCGACTATCCGGGGCTCACCGACGCGGATATGGTTCGTGCGCCCTACCGGTCGTTGCTCGACGTCCGAGAAGTGGCGATCGCGATCAACGACAACATCATGGGCACCGCCGGTACCCCGATTGTTCCGATGTTCCTGGCTGTCGGCCACAGCGACCCCATCGGCGACACCATCATGGTGACCGGCGACGTCGAAGGGCTTGCCCATACGTACTGCACTCGCGGAGTCGCGGTGGCCTATTCCCAGTACGACGGCCTCGACCACGAGGAGGCATTCGTTCCGTTCCAGGCGCAGGCGGCCGAGTTCCTGAACAGTCGCTTCGCCGGCGACAACGTCCGAAACGACTGTGCCTCGATCGGAGTCGGAAATTCGCTCGCGCCTGTTCCGGTGCCCGCAGGCTGATGTCGGGGCTCAGGTTCCTCCGGACCGTGCCGCGTGCGACTAGGCGAGTGCGAAGACCGGGAAACCTGGTGCGATAGCCGCCAACTCGTCATCGCTGGAGTTTTTGGTGACACCGTCGAAAAATTTCCCGACTTCCCAGCCCCACCGTTGCAGATACTGGCGCAGCACCGGGATCTTGTCGGCGTCCGCAACTTCGGAGGCGCTGAATTCTTCGACGCGACGCCCGAGGCGAAGTTCCCCGGTGCCGGCTACCCGCAGATTGCGCACCCATTGCGTGTGGCCGCGCGGGGCGACGAGGTAGCGCCTGCCGTCGGAGGTGGTCAGCACATTGACCATGGTGGTGCGCCATTCGCCGCTTTTCCTGCCGCGCACTGCGAGCAGGCGAGAGCCCGCGACGCTGATTCCGAGCTTGGGAAGTGTGTTGAAGAACCGGTTCATGATCGAGTCCAGTCCGGTGGGACCGATGTAGCGGGTGGAGGCATACATGACGTTTCCTCACTCTCATTCAGAGAGCGGTGCTCTCTGTTGAGAGCCAGTGTGCGCCGGTTGGCGGGGCAGAGTCAAGAGCAGTGCTCTCTGTTGCCGTGTCGGCTGCCCGGGACCGGCCCGTCACCACTGCGAGACGCTTACTCCGGGTCGTCGGCGTAGGTCGTGCGCACGGCTGTCTTCATCGGAAAGCGGACCCGCGTATTGCCGAACATCAATCGGGTGGCGACGTCGACCGACGCGGAGATGTGCGCGGACGCGAGCGCGGGGTTGCGGGTGTGCACCACGACTTCGTCGTGCTGGAAGAACACGAGCTCGCCTGCGGTCGGGTCGGGATCGGTGGTCAGCCGTCGCCGCAGTTCGGCGAGGAGGCACAGCGCCCACTCGGCGGCAGTGGCCTGCACGACGAAGTTCCGGGTGAAGCGGCCGCGGGCACGGACGTCGGGCCCGGACTGAAAACCCGGCGGTGCGGGCGGGCAGGCGCGCCCGAGCCACGAATGCACGACCTCCCCGCGTTCACCGGCCTTCGCTGCACGCTCGACGAATTCCACCGCGTCGGGAAAGCTCTTTCGAAGGACAGCGAGCAGCGACCGGGAGTCACCGGAGGTCGCGCCGTACAGCACTCCGAGCACCGCGACTTTCGCCTTCGCGCGGTCGCCGGCGAACGCGGTGGCGGCAACGGGTGCGTACAGGTCGTCCTCGCCCGCGGCGGCGACCATCCGGGGATCACCGGACATCGCCGCGAGGATCCGCGGCTCGAGTTGCCCCGCATCGGCGACGACGAACGTCCACCCGGGGTCGGCAACCACACTCGAGCGGAGCGCTTTCGGGATCTGAAGTGCACCGCCGCCGCGGCTTGCCCAGCGGCCCGAGACGACGGCGCCGGGGACATAGACCGGCCGGAACCTGTTGCCGTGCACCCAGGTATCGAGCCAGTGCCACCCGTTGGTGCTGAACAGTTTCGCCAGGTCGCGGTGCCGGAGAAGCAGCGGCACCGCAGGATGGTCGATCTCCTGCAGGATGTGCTTGCGCGTGGACTGCACTTCGATGCCTTCGCGCCGGAAGGCGTCGAGTACCTCGGTATGCGAGGCGGGATTGACCGGGCGGCCGAACGCCGACCCGATCTCCTCGGTCACGGCGACGATGCCGGCGGGCATCTCGTAGCCGGTGGGCCGTGGTCCGAGAGTGCGTTCGAGGTGTCGTCGATGGGATTCGGCCGAGAACGGCAGTCCGCCGAACCCCATCTCGGCAGCGGCCAACGTCCCCGCCGACTCCGCGGCCACGAGTAACTCCAGACGGGGATCACCGGTGATGCGGCGGCGCTGGTCGGCGAACCGGGAGATCACGGTGTCGAGGTCCACGGCCGGTGCTGCGTCGAACAAGCCGGGTCGCTCGTCGACCGGGTCGTCGGCGGGCGGAGGGGGTAGGCCCTCGCGCGTGCTCAGGATTGCGCCCGTCGTCGCCAGGTCGTGGCATCGCTGGACGCGCACGCCGGCACGAAGGAGTTCGCCGTACACCGACGAAGTGGACGTCCACACCCATCGGGGACGATCGGTGGCTTCGATCTCGGCCACCGCGGCGGCGAGGTCGCGATGATGTCGCACCGCTGCGTCGGGGGTTCCGTTCTCGTCGACGGTGACGGTACTGGCGCCGCGTACGGCACCGCTACCGGATGGATGAGGAACGACAACCGTGCGCACCGCTCAAGTGTGCCTCTCGAGGTGTGGCTCTTCTTCGCCGCCCGGCCTCCGGCCCGTCGGGCCCAAGATCGTCTTCACCCCCCGTTTCACCCAAGACCGGCGGCCCCGGGCTCCGCAGCGCGGCTACGGTGGTCGTGCGGAGCCCCGCCGCAACCCCGACATGCGGTGGGGTTCCGTTGTGCCGGGACTATCCGATCTTGACGCTCTCCAGGACGCGTGTGGTCGCAGGCGCATCCTCGAGACGGTGGAATCCGCGCCGATCGTAGATCCAGGTGACCACCACACCGATCAACAGGCCGACACCCAGACCCACGAGGGTCATCTTCGTGCCTTCGGCAAGGCCTGCGGAAAGGTTGCCGTCGAAGTAGAGGATGGCGCGCACCGCGAGGTAGATCTGATGCATCGGTTCGAAGGTGGCGAGCCACTCGAAGAGCGGCGGCGACGCCTCGATCGGAATCGTGCCGCCGGAGGACGGCAGTCCCAGCACGATGAACAGCATCAGGTTCACGATCAGTCCGGCGGGTCCGAACACGGACATCACCGAGAGCGAGGTGATGCCGACCGCGGAGATGGCGAGGGCGCCGTACTCCCAGAGCAACAGCGGGCGTGGCACGGGCATCCCGAGCGCCGTGCCGATCCCCAGATACAGCGCGGACACGACCAGTGCGAGGACGACCAGGATGCCCCATTTGAGGAACAGCACCTGAAGTCGCGACATCCTGGTGGTTTCCTTGGTGATGTACAACGGTCCGTATTCGGTGGGCACGAACCCCAGCGCGGAATCGACGATGGAACTGACGATGGTCGCACCGGTGAAGCCCGCCAGGATGAGAAGCAGCGTGTAGTAGAACGCGGACAGCCCGGAACCGGTGTGGGCAGGCAGGGGTTTGTGCTCGACGTCCAGGACGTTGATGGGCTCAGCAAGTGTGAGCGCGCTACCGCCCGAGAGCTGGAGATCGGGCGCGGTCTCCGCAAGCGTCGTACGGACGGTCTTCGTCAGTTCTTCGCCCACCGACTTGTTGACGGTGGTCAGCGCCTCGTCACCGATGATCCCGACGATGGCTGACGCGAACGTTCCGGTGCGGGGGTTGCTGTAGAGGGTGATGACGGGTTTCTCGATGTCACCGGGGACGACGCTGGCTTGCGCGAGGATCGACGTGCGCTTCGTGAAATCGCTCGGAATCACGATCGCGCCGTACAGTTCGCCGGTGTCGAGGCCGCGGTGCGCTGCGGCTATCCCCATTTCCTGGAGAGCGATGCGCTCGGAATCGACGCCGTCGAGCACCGCGGCGGTGATCTCGGATCCGAGGTTGCGGCGCGCATCGGCTCCCGGCATGACGTCGCCGACATCCTGGTTGACGATCGCCATCGGGAACTCGCGGAGATTCTCGGACGGCTCGAGCATGCTGCCCAGGTAGAAATAGCCCAACGCAGCCATCACCGCAGTGACCACCACGAGTGGTGCCAGCCAGAACCGGGCGCCCCGCAGGGTGTGTCGATGTGGATCGACCGGGATGTCGGAAAAACTCACCCGTCGATTGTGCACACGTGTGTGCTGATTCGTAGAACCAAGTGGCGGAGTGCACATGGGGCGCGTGGAGAAAGCGTGGGTCACGCCGGGGTGAACCAACCAGCAATGGCGACAGGACTCTGGCTCTTCACAATAGTGTGTGTCACACAGTATGGTGAGCCGCATGAGTGATCTTGATGTGTATGCCGGGCACGACCAGGAGGTGCGACGAGGGTCCGTCGTCGTCGCGAGCCTCCTGATGCTGCGCGTTCCGGGCTACGGCTACGGATTGCTCGAGGCTCTCGCAGCCGCCGGAATCGCCGTCGACGCCGGCACGCTGTATCCGTTGCTGCGACGACTCGAAAAGCAAGGCCTGCTCGTCAGCGAGTGGAACACCGACGAGGCGAGACCACGCAAGTTCTACCGGACCTCCGAAGCCGGCGCGGAAGTTGCGCAGCGGCTCCTCGACGAGTGGTCGGGTCTCGCTCGCACCTTGCAGGCCATCGCATCCACCTCGGAAGAAGGTGCATCATGACGCTCACAGACCGCTACATCGCCGCAGCTTTGCGCAGCCTTCCTGCCGACAAGCATCAGGACATCGGCCGTGAACTCCGCGGCTCGATCGCGGACGCCGTCGACGCCCGGATCGCGGCGGGCGAGTCACCGGTGGATGCGGAGGCCGCGGTACTCACCGACCTCGGCGATCCGGACCGGCTCGCGGCAGGGCTCGCGGGACGCCCCATGTACCTGATCGGGCCCGAGTTCTTCCTCGACTGGTGGCGCCTGCTGAAGGCGCTGTTGTGGATTGCTCCTCTCGTCGGGGCGATCCTGCTCGTGGTCGACCTCATCGGGGGCAGTACCGGCGTCGAGGTGCTCGTCACGGGGTTGTCCAGCACCGTGGAAGTGGCCCTGCAGATCGTTTTCTGGGTCACGGTCGTCTTCGCCGTGTTGGAGCGCAACGGCACCCGTCGCAAGGATTTCGCCGCCGAGTGGACCGTCGACCAGCTACCGCAGTCCGTCACCAACGGACGCGTGTCGCTGGGGGATACCGTCTTTTCCGTCGGAATGCTCGTGTTCCTCATCGTGGTGTTCATCGCGCAGCGGACGTCCTCTTCCTTCGAAGACTCCGAGGGTGTCCCGATCCCGTTCATCGCACCAGACCTGTGGAACTTCTGGATGCCGGTGCTCCTCGCCGTACTGGCGCTCGAGGCCGTGTTCGAGATCGTCAAGTACACGGTCCGGCGCCGGACGATTCTGCTGGCCGGCGTCGACACCGTTCTCAACCTGCTTCTCGCGATTCCGCTGGTCTGGCTGCTGACGAGCGACAGGTTTCTCAACCCTGCGTTCTTCGACGCCGTTTTTTCGGGTGTCACCTTCGCGGGCGGACCCGAACAGATGGCGCGCTTCTCTCAGGGGATCCTCGTCGTAGTCGTGGTGGTGGCGGCGTGGAGCATCGGTGAGGCGTGGTTCAAAGCACTGCGCCCGCTGTCCCGCTCGTCGGCGGCGGTGTCGCTGTAACGTCGTCACCGACCTGCGCGGCACCACCCCAGGAACCCCCGGGAGTCGAACCATGGCGTTCTACCGACAGCTCGGCGTCATCCCGCCCAAGCGTCACACCCAGCACCGGGACGACCGCGGCGCCCTCTACTACGAGGAATTGATGGGCGAGGAGGGATTCTCCTCGGACTCGTCGCTGCTCTACCACCGGTACATCCCGTCCGCGATCGCCGACGCCACCACATGGGAACTCGGCGACCAGAACACCGCGCCGAACCACCCGCTCGCACCACGGCACCTCGAACTCCACAAGCTCTTCCCCCCGGAGATCTGGTCGGAGACCGACGTGGTCACCGGACGTCGTCTGATCCTCGGGAACCCGGACGTGCGGATCTCATATGTCGTCTCGTCGAAGGAATCACCGCTCTACCGCACCGTGGTCGGCGACGAAATGGTGTATGTCGAGTCCGGAACCGCCGATGTCCACACGGTTTTCGGCACTCTCTCGGCGAAACCCGGCGACTACGTGCTGCTGCCGGCAGCCACCACGCATCGCTGGGTGCCGACCGGTGACGAACCACTGCGTGCCTACATCATCGAGGCGAA
The DNA here is from genome assembly GCF_049311045.1 of Rhodococcus sp. 7Tela_A2. Taxonomy (NCBI): domain Bacteria; kingdom Bacillati; phylum Actinomycetota; class Actinomycetes; order Mycobacteriales; family Nocardiaceae; genus Rhodococcus; species Rhodococcus sp. 7Tela_A2. The sequence continues at coordinate 21,224 of NZ_JAXION010000025.1, forward strand.
CAGTCACATCGCTCCGCCGAAGCGTTACCTGTCGAAGTACGGGCAGTTCCTCGAGCACGCCCCCTTCTGCGAGCGCGATCTGCACGGTCCCGCGGAACCGGTACAGGTCGAGGAGGAGAACGTCGACGTCCTCGTCAAGCACCGCACGTCACGCGGGATTGTCGGCACGCGATACGTGCTGGCGCATCATCCCTTCGACGTCGTCGGGTGGGACGGCTGCCTGTACCCGTTCACGTTCTCCGTTCACGACTTCGAGCCGATCACCGGCCGTGTCCATCAGCCGCCACCCACGCATCAAGCGTTCGAAGGCAACAACTTCGTGATCTGTAATTTCGTGCCCCGCAAGGTGGACTACCACCCGCTCGCGATTCCGGTGCCGTACTACCACTCCAACGTCGATTCGGACGAGGTGATGTTCTATTGCGGCGGAGACTACGAAGCCCGCAAGGGTTCGGGCATCGGGCAGGGGTCGGTTTCCGTCCACCCGGGCGGTCACGCGCACGGTCCGCAACCCGGTGCCTACGAGCGCAGCATCGGTGTCGAATACTTCGACGAACTGGCCGTCATGGTCGACACCTTCCGCCCGCTCGAACTCGGTGAAGGTGCACTCGCCTGCGAGGACCCGTCCTATGCGCGCAGTTGGAATCGCACTCCGGGAGCAGGGGAGTGACCCACCCACGACGCGCTGTCATCGCAATCCCCGAGGGCTCACTCTTCGGACCGGACAACCTGCCCTACGGCGTCTTCTCCACCGCGGATACCGAACCGCGCGTCGGTGTGCGCGTGGGTGATTCGGTTCTCGACCTGAGCCGGCTGTTCGACGACATCGTCTTCGCCGAACCGTCACTCAACGCATTCATGGCACAGGGACGCACGCGGTGGGACGAGGTCCGTGCCGCAATCCAGGACGCGATCACCGGTGACCTCGACGACGACGCGGTATTCACGATCGACGACGTCACGATGCATCTTCCGATCGAGGTCGCCGATTACGTCGACTTCTACGCCTCCGAGAATCATGCCTCGAACCTGGGCCGGTTGTTCCGTCCCCAGAACCCCGACCCGCTCATGCCCAACTGGAAGCACCTGCCGGTGGGGTATCACGGCAGGTCGAGCACCGTCGTGACCTCGGGTGTGGATATTGTGCGCCCGTGCGGTCAGCGCAAGGGACCGAACGACGAGGTGCCGGTCTTCGGCCCGTCGATCCGGCTCGACATCGAAGCGGAAATGGGGTTCGTCGTGGGCGTCGGTTCGCCGATGGGCTCACAGATCGCTCCCGACGAGTTCGCCGACCACTGCTTCGGCGCGGTGATCCTCAACGACTGGTCGGCCCGCGACATCCAGGCGTGGGAGTACGTCCCGCTCGGCCCCAATCTCGGAAAGTCGTTCGCGACGTCGATCTCTCCGTGGGTGGTGCCGCTTGCCGCTCTCGAGGCCGCGCGGATCGACACGCCGGTGCAGGACCCGGAACCGCTGCCCTATCTGACGGGCAACGAGAAGTGGGGTCTGGACATCGATCTCGCCGTCGAATGGAACGGCCATATCGTGTCGCGTCCCCCGTACGCGCAGATGTATTGGTCGCCGGCGCAGATGCTCGCCCACACGTCGGTCAACGGGGCGGCCACGAGGACCGGCGATCTGTTCGGTTCCGGCACCGTCTCCGGGGCGGAGAAGGACCAGCGCGGCGCCTTCATCGAACTCACGTGGGGTGGCAAGGAACCCGTGCAGGTCGGAGATGACACCCGCACGTTCGTAGAGGACGGCGACGAAATCGCCATCTCGGCCACCGCACCGGGCCCCAACGGCACCCGTATCGGATTCGGCGAGGTCCGCACTCGTATTCTGCCGGCCACGGGCGCGGTGAACTGACCGGCACTCATGCCCGTCGATCGTGGGCTTCGGGCTCTTCGTCGACCGAGAGAAGTTCCCCGACAGTGCAGTTCAAGACCCGGCATACCGCGGTGAGGGTGGAGAATCTGATCGCGCGGGCGCGCCCGTTCTTGAGCACCGAAAGATTGACGACGCTCACACCGACCTGGTCGGCGAGGTGTGCCAGCGTCATGCCGCGTGCCTCGAGCAACTCGTCCAGGTGGCACTGCACGGCGTGATCGTTGTCGGGCGGCATCAGACGAGTCCCTCGTTGTCGCGGGCCACACGGCTACCGATGCGCAGTACGACGGCGACGGCGGACAGCGCCATGCAGAAGACGTACGCGTACCAGAACTCCGGTCCGATTCCCTGCGCGCCGACACCGTCGTCCCAGGCGAGATCCCGAATGGCGAGATTGGAGCCGAGAACGCGGGGAAACGTCGGCGCAATGATGGTGATGACGGCGGCGACCGACGCGGCGGTGACTCCGCGGATGACCCCTTTGTCGAACAACCGCCCGCGCACGAACCTCACCATGACCCAGGTGAGAAGAGCCAGAACCGCCAGGTAGCCGATTGTTTCCAGTGCGTCGGCGCTGCGGAGGAAGCCGACGGTCACGGGCGACACGTCCCCGGTCGGAATGTCGATGTTCGATGTTCCTGCGACGGAGACTGGAGTTCCATTGGGAGAGAACATGTTCGGCGGAGGCGTGTGCTCGAAGGAGAACCGCGCCGTCACGGTCCGGTTCTCCAGGTCGTCGAGGAGTCCGACGACGTAGTTGACCACGACGACGAGGGCCGTGGCCGCGAACACTGTGATCGACGCCCAGAGGTCCCTCCGGTCCTTGTTCGACGTCTCGGTAGGAGTGATCGATGGTGCGTCTTCGACCGTGCGCATGGGGCCTCCCGGCATAACGAAAGTCGATAATATCGATATTCGTTATACACATCGAAAAACGATATGTCTATCGGACTCGGACGGACTACCGGATCTCGAGTGTGTCCCCGACCGCGATCAGCCCGCACCGGGTGACGGTCGCGTAGACCCCGACGTACGCACCCGGTTTATCGTCCGTGAGTCCCGGTGCGACGGGCCGCGCCATCACCGTGCGGAGCATGTCGCGCCGCGCGGGCACCTCCTGGTGTGCGAGCGTCACCATCACGCACCGCGAGGTGAGCTTGTTCGGTTCGACCGTCGCGGAGCCGATACCGACCTGCTTCCCGACCCAGCCGTCTTCGAGGAATCCCGCGTCCTCGTCCGTCGCCACGACGATCTGCGGCCGGAAACGACGCAGCGCGATCTCCGATGCGTCCCCGGTGCCGAGCGCGTCGACCGCGGACGTGGACACCAGATGGAGTGGCGCTTCGTCGTAGGTGCGCGGGCGGGTCTCCAACCGGACGGGCCGTCCGGTCGTGTCCGACAACAGATCCTCCACAGCGGGGTCGTTGCCGTGCACCACAGTGCCGTCGGGCAGGGTGATCTCCAGGGCGGCAGGGTCGCGCGGATCGACTTCGTCGAGCAGTCGCGCACGGCACGACAGCAAAGAACCCCAGCGGCGGAACCGCTTTGCGCTTGCGACATCGCCGGTCTCCGGATCGACGACCGCCCATACATGGTCCCCGCGCAGCCCGTCCGACTCGACGGTGGCTGCGTCCATCCGCTCACCACCGAACGACTTCACCGGATAACGCCAGAGCTGACCGATTCGCACAACATGCCAGCATACGGCGCGGCCGTGTGACCGGGGAGGACAGCTCACCGGGTGACAGGGGCCACATGATGACTAGGGTGTCGCCCATGACGGACAACACGACACGGCGGTGGGGCCTCACCATTCCGCTCGACGGCATTCCCTTCTCCGAGCAGCGACGGGTGATCGAGGAATTACCGGACCTCGGTTACACCGACGTCTGGTCGTCGGAGGCGGGGGCTGCGGACGCCTTCACGCCCCTCGCGCTGGCGAGCACCTGGGCGCCGTCCCTCCGCCTGGGCACCGCGATCGTGCCGGTGTACACCCGCGGGCCGGCCACGCTCGCGATGTCTGCCGCGACTCTCGCGGCCGCGGCGCCCGGCAGGTTCGTGCTGGGTGTAGGTACGTCCTCCGACGTGATCGTCGGGAAGTGGAACGGGATCCCGTTCGAGGAACCGTTCAAGCGCGCCCGCGACACCCTGCGGTTCCTGCGGTCCGCCCTCGCCGGTGAGAAGGTGAGCCACGAGTACGACACCTTCTCGGTCCAGGGCTTCCGTGCGGGCCTCGTCCCGGACCCCGCGCCGCCGGTTCTGCTCGCTGCGTTGCGTCCGGGCATGCTCAGGCTGGCGGGTAGGGAAGCGGACGGTGCGATCGTGAACTGGTTGTCCGCCGACGACGTGCGCACCGTTGCCCCGTATGTCGACGAAGGCGGCGCCGGTAAGGAGATCGTCGCGCGGATCTTCGTGCTCCCCGGCATGGATGCAGAGACTTCCCGCGCGATCGGGCGCCGCATGATCGCCGCGTACATGAACGTTCCGGTCTACCGCGCCTTTCACGAATTCCTCGGACGGTCGGACGATTTCGCGGGAATGTGGCGGCTGTGGGCCGAAGGTGACCGCAAGGGGGCACTCGAGGCGATCCCGGACCGGGTCGTGGACGATCTCGTGGTGCACGGTCCTCCGGAAGCATGCCGTGAGCACGTGGAGCGCTACATGGACAACGGCGTGACGACGCCGGCGATCGCGCTTCTGCCCTCCGAGGATCCCGCGCCGATGATCCGCGCTCTCGCCCCGCGCTGAGTTCTCACCGAGTGTCGCGGTGGTGCGGGCCGGGCCGGTCCGGCAGGCTGGGAGCATGACCGACACCAGTACCGCGCCCGTACTCGTCGCCGTCGACGAGGCCAGTGGAATCGGCGTGCTCACCCTGAACAACGCCCGGCAGCGCAATACGTTGTCCGTGAACACGATGCGCGAGGTGATCGCGGGGCTGATCGCACTGTCCTCGGATACGAAGGTGATCGTGATCCGTGCGGAGGGGCCGGCGTTCTCCGCGGGCCACAATCTGCGGGACATGATCGGGCGCACCCTCGAAGAAGAGCGCGCCATCTTCGAGACCTGCAACGAGATGATGAAGACCGTGCAGGCGATCCCTCAGCCGGTGATCGCGTCGGTGCAGGGGCCCGCGTTGGCGGCGGGCTGTCAACTGGTCGCCGCATGCGACCTCGCGGTGGCTGCGGACAGTGCGGAGTTCGGAACACCCGGCGTACGGATCGGGTTGTTCTGCTCGACACCGATGGTCGCGGTCAGCCGGGCCGTCGGGCGGAAACGCGCACTGCAGATGCTGCTCACGGGCGACATGATCGATGCCCGGACGGCGGCGGACTGGGGCCTGGTCAACTTCGTCGTGGAGGCGGAGGCGCTGGACACCGAGACGACGGCACTCGCGGTGAAGATCGCGGCCGCGTCGCCGGTGACGGTGCGGATCGGCAAGGAGGCGTTCTACCGGCAGATCGAACTCCCTCAAGACGCCGCGTACGAGGCGATGGCGGAGACGATGGCGACCAACGCCGTCCTCGACGACGCGCAGGAGGGTATGTCCGCGTTCGTCGACAAGCGTGCGCCGGTGTGGACGGGACGGTGACCGCGGCGCTTATCGAGCGCTAGGTCTCGACCAATTGTTGGACGTCCTATAACGTTGCCCGCATGAGTTCCGATCCCCGTGCGAACACCGTCGACGCTGTAGTGCACCGTTCCGCCGCCCGGTTCCCCGACCGTGTGGCGTTGCGGTTCGCCGATCGCAGCCTCACCTACCGGGAACTCGACGCCGCCGTGTCCCGGACCGCCGCGCGTCTGCTGTCCCTCGGCCTCACCGCCGGCGATCGCGTGGCCGGGTACGGCACCAATTCCGACGCGTATGTGCTGGGTTACCTCGGGGCGGCGCGCGCCGGTCTCGTGCACGTGCCGATCAACTACGCGCTGCGCGGCGAAGAGTTGTCCTATCTCCTCGCGCAGTCCGGGGCCAAGGCTGTGCTCGTCGATCCGGCGCTGCGCGGCGAACTCGACCGCGTTCTGTCCGACGTTCCCGCCGAGCACGTGCTCGCACTGCGCGACGAGGACGCGTCGCTGCTGAGCGAGGCGACGGACGGTCCCGTGCCGGCACTCGACGCCGCGCCGTCCGCCGACGATCTCGTGCAACTGCTGTACACCTCGGGAACCACGTCGAAGCCCAAGGGCGCCATGATGACTCACGGCGCACTGGTACACGAGTACACGTCGTCGATCGTCGCCCTCGACTTGCGCGCCGACGACAACCCGCTGATCTGCATGCCGCTGTACCACTCGGCGGCCATGCACGTGTTCCTGCTGCCGTACCTCGCGGTCGGCGCGACGATCACCCTGCTGCCGGCCCCGGACATCCCGGAGATCCTGCGCCTGGTCGAATCCGAGCGGATCGGATCGCTGTTCCTCGCCCCCACCGTGTGGGTCCCCCTGGCCAACCATCCCGATCTGGACACGCGCGATCTCTCGTCGCTGCGCAAAGCGCAGTACGGCGCGTCGATCATGCCGGTCACGGTGCTCAACCGGTTGCGCGAGCGCTACCCCGACCTGGGCTTCTACAACTGCTTCGGCCAGTCCGAGATCGGCCCCCTGGCCTGCGTGCTCGGGCCCGACGAACACGCCGACCGCCCCTCGTCGTGCGGGCGCGCGGTGCTGTTCGTCGAGACCCGCGTCGTCGACGCCGAAGGGAACGACGTTCCCGACGGCGAACCGGGTGAAGTGCTCTACCGGTCGCCGCAGTTGTGCCTCGGCTACTGGGAGAACCCGGATGCGACCGCGGAAGCCTTCCGCGACGGCTGGTTCCACTCCGGTGACCTCGTCACGCGCGATCCGGAGGGGTACATCACCGTCGTGGACCGGATCAAGGACGTGATCAACACCGGCGGCATCCTCGTCGCCTCCCGTGAGGTGGAGGACGCCCTCTACACGCACGGGTCCGTTGCGGAGGTCGCCGTCATCGGGACCCCCGACGAGAAGTGGATCGAGGCGGTCACCGCGGTGGTCGTGCTCAAGGACGGTCACACGGTCACCGAGTGCGAACTCGTCGACCACGTGCGGAACCGGCTCGCGGCATTCAAGGTACCCAAGATCGTCCGCTTCGTCGATACTCTCCCGCGCAACCAGAGCGGCAAGCTGCTCAAGCGGGAACTGCGCGCCGTCTGACCGGAGGCCGCGTCGAGCACGCCGGGCGACACTGTGACATCCAGCCGTTCCGGCGGGTCATCAACGAAGGGGACACATGAGGAACAAGCACGTGCCGTCGTGGCACGACGACGAGGTGCGGGCACTGTCGGAACTGGCGGGCGATTTCTTCGAACGCGAGGTCATGGCGCACGCGGAGAAGTGGGACGAGCAGCGTTGCATCGACCGCCACGTATGGCTCGAGGCAGGCAAGCTGGGGCTGCTGCTGTGCTCGGTTCCGGAAGAGTACGGCGGTGGCGGCGGCACGTTCGCGCACGACCTCGCCGTGTTCGAAGCGCAGGGATACTCCGGCGACCTCGCGCTCGGCATCTCCGTGCACAGCGGCATCGTTGCGCACTACATCCTGGAGTACGGCACGGAGGAGCAGAAGCGGACCTGGTTGCCCGGGATGGCAACCGGCGAGATCCTCGGTGCGATCGGCATGACCGAGCCGGGAGCCGGTTCGGATCTCAAGGCGATCAAGACCAGCGCGATCCGCGACGGCGACGAGTACATCGTCAACGGGTCGAAGACGTTCATCACCAACGGGTCGTCGGCCGACGTCATCGTCCTCGCCGTCAAGACCGACCCGAAGGCCGGTGCCAAGGGCGTCTCGCTGCTCATCGTCGATCTGCGCGACTGTGAGGGCTTCGCGGTCGGGCGCGTGCTCGACAAGGTGGGGCAGCATGCCGCCGACACGTCGGAACTGTCGTTCACGGACGTGCGGGTGCCGGTGTCGAACCTGCTCGGCGAAGAAGGACAGGGCTTCGCGCAGCTCATGGCGCAACTCGTGCAGGAACGTCTGATCATCGGCGCGCAGGCGGGCGGCGCCATGCAGCGCGCGGTCGACGAGACCGTTCGGTACACCAAGGCGCGACAAGCGTTCGGGCACAGCCTCTTCGAATTCCAGAACACGGCGTTCGAGCTTGCCGAGTGTCAGACCATCGCCCGCACCAGCCGCATCTTCCTCGACCACTGCATCGAGCAGCACCTGCGCGGCCGCCTCGACCCCGCCGATGCGGCGATGGTCAAGTACTGGCTCACCGACAAGCAGTGCGAGGTCGTCGACCGGTGTGTCCAGCTGCACGGCGGCTACGGCTACATGCGGGAGTACCTCATCGCCCGGATGTACGAAGACGCCCGGGTACAGCGCATCTACGCAGGTGCGAACGAAGTCATGAAGGTGCTCATCGCACGGTCGCTGTAGCAGCGGGCCGCGTGGTTGCTTCGATGGGCGAGTTACCTCACCACGGCCTTCTCGTGGTGAGGTACGCAGCCATTTCCTGACTCTGGCGACGGTGCGCCCGGCGATGTTCGGCGCGCGCCTCTCCGGAGGCGTTGAGCTTTCGCTCCTCGTCGGACTCCGGGATCACCGGCGGCACCGCGGTGGGTCGCCCGTCGTCGTCGATCGCCACGAACGTCAGGAAGGCAGTCGCCGCGATGCGGCGGTCTCCGCTGCGCAGATTCTCGGCGGTCACCTTCACGAACACTTCCATCGAGCTGTGACCGGTCCAGGTGACGAACGACTCGAGGCACACCGAGTCGGTCTGGTGCACAGGTGCGAGGAACGCCACAGAGTCGGTCGAGGCCGTAACCACGGATGCGCGGCTGTGGCGGGTCGCCGAAATCGACGCGGTCATGTCGATATCACTCATCAACTTCCCGCCGAAGAGGGTGTTGTGATCGTTGACGTCGTTGGGAAAGACCCTATTGGTCTTGACAACTCGTGATTCGCTGCAGGTTTTTGCTTCCACCGGGATCCTTTCGAGCGCGGGACCTGCAGGATCTCTGCCGATCGCACCTATCCAGCGTACGACTGTCGCCGGTGTGCGCGCCTACGGCCGCCGCTCGGATGTGAGGTGGACGTGGTGGTCGATGATCTTCGTCAGCATGGCGACGAGTTGCTCGCGTTCGTCGGCGTCGAGCGGCGCGAAAGCTTCGTCCTGCACGGCGGTGAGCACGCGTTCGAGTTCTGCCAGGCGGTCGCGGCCTTTCCGCGTGAGACTGACGATGTTGCGCCGGCGATCCTTGGGGTCGGAGGCGCGCCGGACGTACATGCGGTCGGCCAGTGCGTCGATGCATGCAACGACGTCGCTCCGGTCGAGACCACATCGGCGTCCGAGTTCGACCTGGCTGGACGGGCCGAATTCGTCGAGGGCGGAGAGCATCCGGTAGTGATGGCCGCGTGCGCCGGCCGCATCGAGACGGTCGAACACCACGCGGTGCACCCGCATGGCGGACTGCGTCAGCAGAAAGCTCGGGAGATGGTCGAGCCGGGTCGGCACGGGATAGTTGTCGGGGTCGGACATTCGTACACCTCCCTGAGGTCGGCAATCTGGCGGCGGGAATCGTGCCGATCGGTGACGGCTGTGGTCGTGGCGGCTGTGACAGCGCTGACGATCAGTGACGGCGGTGATCGGTGACCGCGGTACGCGGGCCTCGCCGCGGGACGCTCGAATATCCTCCGGATTCGACGAGCAGCCGCACGGCTCGATACCGATGCGGCCGAAGGGGTTCGAGGTACTCGACCATGCCGGCGTCGTCGAGCGGCGAACCGAGCAGTGCCCAGCCGACGACCGTGGCGAGGTGATAGTCGCCGACAGACAGGGCGTCGGCGTCGCCGAAGGCCCGCTGCGCGACTTCGGCGGCTGTCCAGACCCCGATGCCCGGCACCGAACGCAGTGCGCGACGCGCTCGCACGGGATCGTCGTCGACGAGACGCTCGAGCGAGTCGGCCAGCTGGGCGCACCGCACGATGGTCTTTGCCCTCGCAGGGTCGACGTTCGCGCGATGGAACTCCCACGAGGGAATTCGCCGCCACGACTCCGCGCTCGGCGGCACCCGCATGCCCTGCGGTGCGGGACCGGGTGCGGGCTCTCCGAAGCGGGTGACCAGGTGACGCCAGGAGGCGAACGCCGCGATGCCGTGCACCCGCTGCTCGAGGACGGCGGGGACGAGTGCTTCGAGTACGCGGCCCGTGCGAGTGATGCGCAGACCGGGCATGCGGCGGTGCGCCTCGGCGAGCGCAGGGTGAGCGGGAGCGAATCCGGACGGGTCGTCGTGGGCGCCGAGGAGTGCGGGAAGCCGATCGAGCAGTTCCCCGGAGCCGGGGCCCCACGCGAGACAACGGACCGAATCGGTCCCGGCCTGCGTGATCCGGTAGGTCACGGGACCCGTCTCCATGCGCGACACACGCCAGAGGGCACTTCCGTCACGGCGGTGGCAGGGGTCGCGGGGTCCGTGCTGCAGCGGGCGTAGGGTTTGTGCGACGTCGACGGGCCCGGGCACCCTCACGAGAGTGTCGACAGGTGCGGCATCGTTGACGGACGCGGTCACCGACCTACCGTACCTCTGTAGCGGTCGGACTTCTGTGACGGCCGCGACGGTTTCCCGGTGTCGGACGGAAAGGCTATGGTCGGCGACATGATCATCGTGAGCACCGACGGATCCTGCCTGCGTAATCCAGGCGGCGCCATCGGATGGGCGTGGGTCAATCACGAAGGACCGAGTGCATCGGGGGGTGAACGCTCCGGTACCAACCAGATCGCCGAACTCCGTGCGGTGCTCGAGGCACTGCGTGCGCATCCCGGTACCGAGCCCATGATCATCGAATCCGACTCGCAGTACGCCATCAAATGTGCGTCCGAGTGGCTGCCCGGATGGAAACGCAAGGGCTGGAAGACGTCCACGGGATCGCCGGTGAAGAACATCGAACTCGTGCGTGCCATCGACCGCGAACTCGTCGAACGCGCCGGACCGGTGCGGTTCCGCTGGGTACGCGGTCATGTCGGCAACCACTTCAACGAAGTCGCCGACACGCTCGCCGGCGAGGCGGCCCGGGAAGTCGCGGCCCGGCCCGGGCCCATCGAGGTACCCGACCCGCTGCCGCGCGCGGTGGCGCGGGCAGAGACGGCCAGAGCCGAAGACGTCGAACTCACGCTCTTCTGACGAGGTGTGCGGCCCGGCACGTCGCTCGAGGCCGCTCGGGTACGGTCGCGGCATGAGCGAGGTTGATCAGATCGCGCGGTTCCGGCGGGAACACGGCCTCGACGAACTCGTCGACGTGCACACCCACTTCATGCCCACCAGCGTCATGGACAAGGTGTGGGCATATTTCGACTCGGCCGGGCCGTTGGTGGGCCGGCACTGGCCGATTTCGTACCGGACCAGCGAAGAAGAGCGGGTCGCGCGACTGCGGGCGTTCGGGGTGCGGTGCTTCACCTCGATGGTGTACCCGCACAAGCCCGACATGGCGGCGTGGCTCAACTCGTGGGCAGCCGATTTCGCCGGCCGCACTCCCGGTTGCCTCCATACCTCGACCTTCTATCCCGAACCCGGGGCGGGCGCGTATGTCACTTCTGCGCTCGACGCGGGGACGAAGGTGTTCAAGTCGCACCTGCAGGTCGGCGACTACACACCCCTCGATCCGCTGCTGACCGAGGTGTGGGGACTGCTCGAGGACGCCGAGGTGCCGATCGTCGTGCACTGCGGATCGGGACCGGCGCCCGGCACCCATACGGGACCGGGGCCGATGGCGGAACTGCTGCGGCGGCACCCGAAACTCACGGTGATCGTGGCGCACATGGGGCTACCCGAATACGTCGACTTCCTCGATCTCGCGGAGAGGTACGAGCGGGTCCACCTGGACACCACGATGGCGTTCACCGACTTCGTCGAGGAGGACACGCCGTTTCCTCGGGAGGCTCTGCCGAGGCTCGACGTCCTGCGGTCGAAAATCCTTCTCGGAAGCGATTTTCCCAACATTCCCTACACGTATCTCCATCAACTGGAGGCACTCGCACGTGTCGCACCGGATTCGGATTGGCTTCGGGCGGTGTGCCACGACAACGCGGCCGCGCTGTTCGGAATCGATCAACGCGGCCGCTCGCCGGGGCAGGGTGACCCTGGCCGGCCGTCCCGTTCCTAGACGGTCACATCGCGTCTCCGGATCTTTCCGGTCGCATTTCGGGGGAGTGCGTCGCCGGTGATCCGCCAGTGTGCGGGCACCTTGTAGTACGAAAGACGTTCCGCGCAGAAATCGCGCAGGTCCTGTTCGCTGACGTCGGAGCCCGGATGGAGCACGACCACTGCCGCCACCTCCTGCCCCAGATCCTCGTGATCGACGCCGACCACCGCGCATTCCTGGACTGCGGGATGCTCGTCGAGCACCTGCTCGATCTCGGTGGGGTACACGTTCTCCCCGCCGCGAAGGATCAGATCCGAGCGTCGGCCGGTCAGCCTCAGCCGTCCCTGCTCGAGTACACCGAAGTCTCCGGTGCGCAACCAGCCACCCTCCGTGATCGCCGCGGCGGTCGCCGCCTCGTCCTCCCAGTACCCCAGCATCACGAAGGGGCTGCGAACGCAGACTTCACCTTCGACGCCCTCGGGCACCACGTCACCGAGAGGATCGCGGATTTCCATCGCGACGGTGAGGATCGGTCGTCCGAGGGTTCCGGGGAACGCCTCGAGCTCGCCCGCGGTGGCTACGGCGACCGCGGTGCTGCACTCGGTGAGGCCGTAGCTGTCCACAAGAGCCTGGTCCGCAAACGGGAACTTCTCGCGCAGCCGCTTCTTGAAGGCCGGCGACGAGGGCGCGGAGGCCAGTGCGAACGCAGACAGCGACGACAGGTCGTAACGGTCGGTGTCCTTGTGCTCGAGCATGCGTGCGGCCATGGTCGGCACCGCACCCCAGTTGGTGACTTTCTCGCGCTCGATCAACCCGAAGACCTGATCGACGTCGAAGCGGCCCTCGGTCATCACGACGGCACTGCCCGTGGCCAGCCTGGGCACCGCGAGGTTGTGGAGGCTCGCGATGTGGAACAACGGCGAGGTCAGGAGATACCGGTTGTCGCTGGGCACGGAGTCGTCGTAGGTCCGGCCGTACATGTGCGCGACCATCGCGTCCGAGTAGCGGTGGTAGTCCACCACGGCCAGCAGGTTGCGCTGAGAATGCAGAGCTCCCTTGGGGCGTCCGCTCGTCCCGCTCGTGAACAGGATGACGGCGGGGTCGTCCTCGTCGACGTCGGACGTGGGAAGTTCCGCTCCGGTCCGCTCGGCGACCAGCCGTGGCAGGTCGTCTTCGACGGTGAGGACCGTGAACCCCGACAGGCCCGTCTGGGCGAGCACGTCGGCACGCTTGGCGTCCGTCACGACGACCTTCGGCCGCACGAGTTCGACACCGTAGGCGAGTTCGGACGCCGTCCACCAGGAGTTGAGGCCGACGGCGACGGCACCCAGGCATTGCGACGCCCAGAAGGCGACGATCCACTCGGGGGAGTTGGCGCCGAGGAGCGCGACCCGGTCGCCTTTGCCGACGCCGTACTCGTCGCGCATCGCGGTGGCCACCGCCGCCACAGCGTCGGCGTGCTCGGCGAACGACATCCGTCGATCGAGCGTGATCAGGTAGTCCCGGTCACCCCACGCCTTCGACGCGGCGACGAGATCGCCGACCTTCCGGTCCCGATTCCGGATCACCGGCATCCGGTTTCCGCGCACGTCCTCTTCGACGACCTCGAATCGTCCACCGGGCCCGGTGAGTTTCGAAGTGACTTGAATCAGCATCTGTTGGAGATCTGCGGGTGCTGTCATGGACGAGCCTTTCCGGTTGCCGACGACTACTCGTGTCACGTGACGCACAAGATGCCACGCCGCCCACCTTCCCGGAAGTGAGCCGTACCACTGAGTGGATGGACCTGTGGTGACGGTCACTATCAGGTCTCACTCACCGGGAGTGCCCGAGGTCGGGCACGATGCGCTGGCTACCTTCGCGTCACCCGACACGCCGATGTGATGCTTCGGCCCTCGCCGTCCACTGTATTCGAGCGGGGCTCGGTCGAGACCAAGGAGACCTCGCAGTGAAACGCAGTTCTACTACGAAACTGGTGGCGGCCTTGGCGGCCGCGATGGTGGTGACGTCCGCCTGTGCCTCCGACCGGGAAGGCGAGGCAGTCGTGTCCGCCGGATCGCCTACTGTCGCCGGCCAGTCGGCCGCGGCATCGGAGGCGACCTTCGGAACTCTCGAATCGCCCTGTGGTGCAGGTGATGCCGGCGGGTCCACCGACCAGGGTGTGAGCGATACCGAAATCCGTATCGGTTACGGAGACGACCGTGGGTTCGCGAAGAGCCCCGGCCTGAACAAGGAGATGGGCGACGCCGTCGCCGCCATGATCGACTGGTGCAACGAGCAGGGCGGCATCAACGGCCGCCGGATCGTGGGCACCCATTTCGATGCCGCGATGACGCAGGCCAACGCTGTCATGCAGAACGCATGCGCCTCCGAGTTCATGCTGGTGGGCCACGGGTTCGCGATGGATCAGACCTCGGAACAGACCCGGGTCGCCTGCAACCTCGCGGCCGTCCCGGCATTCACCGTCTCGCCCGACGCGGCGAACGGGCCGATGACCTATCAGGGTGTTCCGTTCCCCGTCGACTACGCGAACGGGTCGCAGTGGTTCCAGATCGCGGAGATGTACCCCGAACTCGTCGGTGAATTCGATGTCATCGACAGCACGATGCCCACGATCATCACCGCGAACACCAAGGCTCGCTCGATCGCCGCAGCGGCCGGATTCACGCTGAAGAACTGCGGTGTCACCCTCAACTACGACGGCGAATCGAGCTACGTCCCGTTCGCCGAGAAGATCAAGCAGTGCGGTGCCAAGGGCTTGTGGACCTCACGTTCGCCGGTGCCCGCCGAGTTCAACTTCGTCAAGGCGCTCGACCAGGTCGGCATCGATCCGATCCTCCTCGGCGAGGCCACCTGGTACGCCAATGCCGTTCCCACCTGGAACGGTGAGACCGGACTGCTCGACAACATGCATGCCGGCATGACGTTCCAGATGCTCGAGAACACGGACGCCGTCCCGGCGGTGAAGAAGTACACCGAACTCGTCGCCGAAGCCGGCGGCAAGACCGCACTCCTCGGTATGCAGGCCACCTCGTCGTTCCTGCTGTGGGCGACGGCCGCGAAGGAATGCGGATCGGACCTGACCCGCCAGTGCATGGTCGACCAACTCTCGCAGATCCACGAGTGGGACGGCGGCGGGCTGCACGCCGTCACCGATCCGGGCAACAACATGCCCGCCACGTGCGGTCTCGTCGTGTCCCTGAAGGGCGCTGAGTACTCACAGGCGTTCCCCGCGGAAGCCGCCGAATTCAAATGTGACGACCGGTATCTCGTCGCCACCGACGCGAAGACATGGGGCACCGACCTGGGCCCGGACCGCATCTCCACGAAATACCTGAACCCGAACGTCATCAGGCCGACCGCCTGATCCGTTCGACCGGTGCCGGCGGCGTGATTCGCGACCGCCGGTACCCTCGAGCAGAGGTACTTGCATGGATACCTTCCTGACCTTCACGATCGTGGGGTTGGTGCTCGGATCGGTGTACGCCATCGCCGCGTCGGGCCTCGTTCTCACCTACAACACGTCGGGCATCTTCAACTTCGCACACGGTGCGCAGGCCATGCTCGGGGCGTTCGCATACTGGCAATTCCGCTACGGCTGGGGACTGCCCACCCCGGTGGCGCTGCTTCTCGTGCTCGGAGTCCTCGGACCATTGATGGGGCTGGCGCTCTACGTCCTCATCATGCGCGGCATGCGCAACACGGCAGAGGTCACCAAGATCGTCGTCACGGTCTCGATTCTGCTCGGCATGCTGTCGGTGTCACATTGGTTCTGGCATCCCGAGCAAGCCCGGACGATGACGATGTTCTTCGGCGACCAAGCCAAGATCGACATCTTCGGGGTGGGAATCCGATACCACGAACTGATCTGCATCGCGGTCGCTGTCCTCATCGCGATCGGGTTGCGGGTCATGTTCACCCGCACCCGCTCCGGTGTGGCCATGCGCGGCGTGGTCGACGATCCGGATCTGTTGCGGCTCAACGGACACGACCCGGACCGGCTCGCCGCACTGTCGTGGATGCTGGGCTCGACGCTCGCCGTGCTCGCCGGCATCCTGGTGACCCCGATCAACGGCGGCACCCTCGAGGCGAACATGCTGACGCTGCTGGTGATCGATGCGTTCGCCGCCGCGATGTTCGGCCGGTTGCGGAGTATTCCGCGGACCTTCGCCGGTGCTCTGTTCCTCGGCCTGGCCGCGACCTACGTGCTCGCGTACTTCCCGACGGCGTGGACGTGGACGTCGAACCTGCGGGTGTCCCTGCCCATGATCGCGCTGTTCGTCGTGCTCATCGTGCTGCCGCAGGACCGTCTGCGCGGAGCGGTCACCCGAACCAGGGAGCGCTACCACGTGCCGTCGGTGCGCAAGGCTGTCGCGTGGGCGGTGGCTCTGGTGGTGATCGTCTACGCGATCCGGCTTCTGATGGTCACGTCGGCGATCACCACGCTCACGATCGGCATGACCTTCGCGATCATCGCGCTGTCGCTGACCCTGCTGACGGGCTACGCAGGCGAGATGAACCTGGCACCGGTGTCCTTCGGCGCGATCGCCACCATCGTGGCGTTCCACTTCGGGATCTCCGGCACAGGACTGGCAGCCCACCTCAACCTGTGGGGTGTCGCGCTGGGGGTCGCCGCGACCGCGGTGGTCGGTGGCCTCATCGCGTTGCCGGCGCTTCGGCTCCGAGGGCTGTACCTGGCGCTGGCCACCATGGCATTCGGAGTGTTCCTGTCCAACATGGTCTTGCGCGACACCACCGTGCACGAACTGTTCGGCATCAAGTTCTCCATCTTCACCGACGGGAACATCGCGATTCCGCCGCTGAAGGTGGGACCGCTGGACCTGCGCAACGACACCGTCTTCCTCATGACGGTCACGGTGATCTTCGCGGTGCTCGGCGTCGGTGTCATCGCTCTGCGCAACAGCGGTTACGGACGCCGCCTCGCCGCGATGAAGGACAGCCCCGCCGCGTCGGCGATGCTCGGACAGAGCCTCGTCCGGCTCAAGCTCGGTGTGTTCACGCTCTCGGCCGGTATCGCCGGCCTTGGTGGCCTGTTCATGGCGAGCGCGATGGGATCGGTGTCCAACGAGAGCTTCTCGATCATGGTCAGCCTGTCGTTGCTGATGCTCACCGTGGTGGCCGGTATCGGCTACGTATCGGGGGCCCTCTTCGGCGGCCTGATGTCGGGGGTCGGATTCGCGGTCATCATGACCTCGTTCGCGAATCTCGCGGCAGACCAACCGGAACTCGCGGGAATGTGGACGTTCCTCTGCCACGTCGCGGCGGTGAGCCCGGCGCTGATCGGCATCGGTGTCGCGGCCAATCCCAGCGGCAGTGTCCACCAGGTCGTCGAGGGCTACCGCCATCTCGCCAATGCGAAACCCGTCCTGGTGGGCGGCGCCGCCGTGGTCCTGGTGTCGTACCTGCTCGCGCTCGTCGGAGTACTCGACAACTGGTGGTTCGCGTCGATCACGATTGCGACGGTGTTCATGCTGCCGGTGATGGGCCAGTGGCTGATGCCGGAGGCGGTGCTCGGCGAAGAAGAGGCCGCGCGACGTCGCCCGCTGATCCCGGAACGTATCGGGCTCGACGAGCCGTACAGCGCCGAGGCACGTGACGAGATCGATCGTGAACTCGGGATCTCGGATTACCTGTCGACCCCGCCTGTCCGGGCGGACAAGGAGCTGGTCACCAATGGCTGACACGCCGATCCTCGAAACACGCGGTATCACCGTCCGGTTCGGTGGCCACGTCGCCGTGAAGGACGTGAGTATCGAAATCGGGCGCGGCACCGTGACCGGATTGATCGGACCGAACGGCGCCGGCAAGACCACGCTGTTCAACACCGTCACCGGCCTGCAGAAGCCGACCGCGGGCCGAGTGTTCGTCGACGGTCGCGATGTGACCACCCTGCCGCCGTACAAGCGGGCACGAATGGGGCTCGCGCGCACCTTCCAGCGTCTCGAACTGTTCGTGTCGCTGTCGGTGCGGGACAACCTGCGGGTGGCCGGCGACATCCACAATGCGAACTCGCGCGGGCGGATCGACGTAGAAGCGGAAGCCGATCGGCTGCTTCGACTTACGGGTCTGAGCGACATCGCGGATCAGGATGTGTCCGACATCCCCACCGGGCGGGCTCGTGTCGTCGAGGTGGCGCGGGCACTGATGACCGATCCGCAGATCCTGTTGCTCGACGAACCGGCATCCGGTCAGACGGAGCAGGAAACCGAGGAGTTCGCCGCGTTGCTCACCGGTCTGGCCGACGACGGGCTCGCGATCTGCTTGGTAGAACACGACATTCCGCTGGTGATGAAGATCTGCTCCACGATCCATGTGCTCGATTACGGCGCAGTGCTGGCAAGTGGGGTTCCCGACGAGATCAAGAACGATCCCGCGGTGATCAACGCCTACATCGGAACCGAGAAGGAGGCGATATGAGTCCCGAACCCTTGCTCGAACTGATCGGTGTACGTGCGGGATACGGTTCCATCGAGGTCCTGCACGGTGTGGACCTCGCCCTCGCACCGGGAGCGGTCGTCGCGCTGCTCGGACCCAACGGTGGCGGCAAGACGACGACGCTGAAGGTGTGCTCCGGCATCCACCCGGTGTCGTCCGGTGAGTTCCGGCTCGGCGGACATGTCGTGAACGGGGCATCGGCAGCCGAGTTGGCCCGCCTGGGGGTCTGCTCGATTCCGGAGGGGCGAGGGGTCTTCCCCAACCTGACGGTGCGAGAGAACCTGTGGATCGCCACCGGCACGGGTGTCACGCTCGCCGAACTCGAGGACGTGGCCTACGCACGGTTCCCCATTCTCGGTGAACGCCGGACTCAGCTGGCGGGATCGATGTCGGGTGGAGAACAGCAGATGCTTGCGTTGTCGCGGGCGCTCGGGACGAATCCCACGGTGTTGCTGCTCGACGAACTGTCCATGGGCCTGGCACCCCGGATCGTCTCGCAGATCTACGACATCGTGGGGGAGCTTGCGGCGGAAGGGGTCTCGATTCTCGTTGCGGAACAGTTCGCTCGGGCTGTCCTGCCCATCGCCACCAGTGCCGCGCTGATGCTGCAGGGACGCGTGGTGCGCGCGGGCGATCCGGCGGAGATCGAAGAAGAACTGTCTACCAGCTACCTAGGAGGATGACGATGACCACTGCGGTCGACGAACGACGTGAGCAATTCAAGCAGGATGTGGCTGCCCTGGGGCTGGGCACCACGAGCAACGGATCCGGCGGGAAGGGCCGAATTGCCGGCATGGTGCTGATGATCATCGGGGTGGCAGCCGCATTCGTCGTCTACATCGCGTCGCTGACCCTCTCGGACCTGCGAGACATCGCCTCGTATCAGCTGCTGAGCATGGGATTCATCGCGCTCACGCTGGTCGGCGCGGCCGTCTACGTGGCGTCGGTGGTCGCAAAGGTTCTGAGGTTGTGGCTGGTGCGTCAGCTCCTGGAGGGCAACGCGCAGACCGAGCGAATCGTCGAGGCCATGTCGCGCGACAAGATCTGACACGGTGAGCCGGGCACACCCGGCGCCCGAAACGGCCGGCCCCGGCGCGGGGTGGTGCGGGCCGGCCTGCCGTGGGTTCGAGCGGAGGGTGTCAGGAACCCGCTGCCTCGAGGCCGGTGGTGATGTCGGCGAGGATGTCGTCGATGTTCTCGATGCCGACGGCCAGGCGGACCAGGCCGGGGGTGACGCCCGCTGCCAGCTGCTCTTCAGCGGTGAGCTGCGAGTGGGTGGTGGATGCCGGATGGATCACCAGCGAACGGACGTCGCCGATGTTGGCGACGTGGCTGTGCAAGGTCAGCGCGTTGACGAACTTCTTACCGGCGTCGATACCGCCCGCGAGTTCGAACACCACGATGGCGCCGGGCCCCTTCGGCGTGAGCTGCTCGGCCCGATCGTGCCAGGGCGAGGACTCCAGGCCCGCATATGCCACCGAGGTGACCTCGGGCCGGGCTTCGAGGAACTCGGCCACCTTCTGCGCGTTGGCGACGTGGCGTTCCATCCGCAGGCTCAGGGTTTCGATGCCCTGCGAGATGAGAAACGCGTTGAAGGGCGAGACCGCCGAGCCGAGGTCGCGCAGCAACTGCACGCGTGCCTTGAGGGCGTACGCGGGAGCGCCGAGATCGGCGAAGACCACACCGTGGTAGCTGGGATCGGGCGTGGTGAAACCGGGGTGCCGGCCCTGCGTCCAGTCGAAGGTGCCGCCGTCGACGATGACGCCGGCGATTGCCGTGCCGTGACCGCCGAGGTACTTGGTCGCCGAGTGCACCACGATGTCGGCGCCGTGCTCGAGGGGACGCAGCAGGTACGGGGTCGCGACCGTGTTGTCCACGATCAGAGGCAGGCCGTTGTCGTGGGCGACGCCCGAGATGCCGGAGATATCGAGGATGTGGTTCTTCGGGTTGGCGATGGTTTCGCCGTAGAACGCCCGCGTGGTGGGACGCACGGCGTCGCGCCACTGGTCGAGATCGTCAGGATCCTCGACGAACGAGACCTCGATCCCGAGCTTGGGCAACGTGTAGTGGAAGAGGTTGTAGGTGCCGCCGTACAGGTACGGGCTCGAGACGATGTGGTCACCGGAGCCGGCGAGGTTGAGAATCGCGAACGTCTCGGCAGCCTGCCCGGAGGACAGGAGCAGCGCGGCGACGCCACCTTCCAGCGAGGCGATGCGCTGCTCGACCGCGTCCTGGGTCGGGTTCATGATGCGCGTGTAGATGTTGCCCGGCTCGGCGAGACCGAAGAGCGCTGCCGCGTGATCGGTGTTGTCGAAGGTGTAGCTGGTGGTCTGGTAGATCGGCAGCGCGCGGGCCTTGGTGTCGCCCCCGGCAGGCTGACCGACGTGGATCTGTTTGGTCTCGAAGCTCCACGACGCGCTGGGATCGACTGCTTCGGGGGCGTTGTCACTCATGGGTCTACTGCTCCGGATTCGGTGAGGTGAACGGGTCGTCGTGACGCTGACCTTGCGGCTCCGCGCGCGACGCCGTCGAATGCGGTCCGCGGGGGCCGGGGTGGGTGCGGGCGGTCAGCCGGCCGGGCACCCGCACATACACAGGCGACAGGCATGACGGTGCGGTCGCTGTGCCGACCGCTCGTACGTCTTGCTCACGGCTTCGACAATAACGGCTGGCGACGATTCCGACCAGGCCCATAGGAAACCGGGGGCAGGTCAGGGGGTCTGGCCGGTGAACGCTACCTACAGCCTGTGTGTTGCCCTTTCGGAGCCGTGTGTGATCCTGCTAACGTGCTGGAACAGATTCTAGTTTCGTGGGGCGCGCAGGGTCGTGGCCAGTGCTTTTGGAGGTAAATTTGACCGCCGTCGACTTCTCGCTCGGGCATGCACCCACTCCCGCGAAGCGCGAACTACCACCTTCGATGATCGATCGGATGACGCTCATCCTCGAGAGTTTCGACAGCAGGGGAGCGCTCACGCTCGAAGAGGTCACCTGCCGTTCGGGGCTTCCCCGCTCGACGGTGCACCGCATCCTCGACCAGCTGGTCGGGCGCGGGTGGATCGACCACGCGTCGTTCGGATACTGCCTGGGAGCACGCGCGCTCGGACTCGGCGGTAGCGACACAGGGCATCGGCGTATCCGAGAGGCGGCAGCGCCGCATCTCCATGAACTCGCGCTGCAGACGGGCGCGGTCGTGCATCTGACCGTCCTCGACGGCAACGAGGTCCTCTACCTCGACAAGGTCGGGGGGCAATTCGCGTCGAGTGTCCCGTCGCGTGTCGGCGGACGTTTTCCCGCATATGCCACCGCATCCGGCAAAGCGATCCTCGCCTGGCTCGAGCCCGAGCGCGTCGACGCTCTCTACGGCAAGCGTCTGCCGCCGTGCACCGATCGCACCATCGGCGACAACGCGACGCTCCACCAGGAACTGAACCGCATCCGCAAGCGCCGGGGTGTCGCTTTCGAACGCGAGGAAGCCGCGTCCGGCATCGGATGTGTGGGCGTAGCGCTGCGCGGCGTCGACGGCCCTGTCGCGGCGCTGTCCCTGGCCGCAGACGCACGTTCGACCCGCCTCGAATGGGTGGCGCCGATCGTCGCCGACGCGGCCCGCAAGATCACCCGCACCCTCTTTCCGGATCACGACCGGGAAGAGACGCCCGGCACGGCACTGCCGGCGTCAGGCTCGCTCGACCGGGTCGTCGCCAAAGCTGCCGGAAGCCGGTAGGGCAGAGAACTCCGGGCGGAAGGGCGACTTCGCCGCGGAAGGCGGGCGGGCGACGTCAGCGTTCCGGGTGCAGCGCCATGTACCGCGCGGGCAGTTCTCCGCCGCCGTGCACGGCGAGGTCTGCTCCGTTCACGTACGACGCCAGCGGGCCGGCGAGAAACAGGCATGCACCCGCGATGTCGGAGGGCACGGCCATGCGCTGCATCGGCAGTGTCTTCGTCACGGCGGCACCGCCGTCTGCCCCGTACACCTCCGCTGCGGCTTCGGTCCGGATCAGGCCGGTGGTGATGTGGTTGACCCGCACTGCCGGAGCCCACTCGAGGGCGAGCGCCTTCGTCAGCGCGAGCAGTCCTGCCTTCGCGGCCGTGTACGCGGCGGTACCGGGCTGCGGGTCGTGTGCCGACACGCTCCCGATGTTGATGATCGACCCGCCGTCGTCCTGCCGGCACATGACGGCATTCGCCGCCTGGGCGACGTAGAACGGGGCGAGCAGGTTGAGTGCGACGATCTTGTCGAAGAAGCGTGTCGAGACGGTCGCGGCGTCAGAATCGGGCGACCCACCGGCGTTGTTCACGAGCACCGGGGGGGG
>NZ_JAXION010000026.1:0-43839 GCF_049311045.1 Rhodococcus sp. 7Tela_A2
CGGGGGGGGCCCCCGCGCGCGCCCCCCCCCCCCGGCGGCGTGTCTATCGGAACCGCGATGTCAGGCTTCCGGCTCCCCTTCGGGGGTCTTCGCCATGACGACCGCCGGGGTGTCGGGCACCTCGGCCGGCTTCTCGCTCGGCGTGAACGTGAACTTCGCGTTCTCGCCGGCGCCTTCGCCGTCCCAGTTCTCGACGTCGACGAGGACGATATGGCCGGAGCCGATCTCGCCGAACAGGATCTTCTCGGAGAGCTGATCCTCGATCTCGCGCTGGATGGTGCGGCGGAGCGGACGGGCGCCCAGGACCGGGTCGAATCCGCGCTTCGCGAGCAGCGACTTCGCCTTCTCGGTGAGCTCGATGCCCATGTCCTTGTTCTTCAGCTGCTTCTCCACGCGTCCGATCATCAGATCGACCATCTGGATGATCTGATCCTTCGTCAGCTGGTGGAAGACGATGATGTCGTCGATACGGTTGAGGAATTCGGGCCGGAAGTGCTTCTTGAGCTCGTCGTTGACCTTGTTCTTCATCCGCTCGTAGTTGGACCCGCTGTCGCTGCCGTGGGTGAAGCCCAGGCCGACAGCCTTCGAGATGTCCGACGTACCGAGGTTCGACGTGAAGATCAGCACCGTGTTCTTGAAGTCCACCGTGCGTCCCTGACCGTCGGTGAGACGACCGTCTTCGAGGACCTGCAGGAGCGTGTTGTAGATCTCCTGGTGGGCCTTCTCGATCTCGTCGAAGAGCACCACCGAGAACGGCTTGCGGCGCACCTTCTCGGTGAGCTGGCCGCCCTCTTCGTATCCGACGTAGCCGGGGGGCGCACCGAACAGACGCGACGCGGTGAACCGGTCGTGGAACTCACCCATGTCGATCTGGATGAGCGCGTCGTCCTCACCGAAGAGGAAGTTCGCCAGCGCCTTGGAGAGCTCGGTCTTACCGACACCGGACGGACCGGCGAAGATGAACGAACCGGACGGACGCTTCGGGTCCTTGAGCCCGGCACGCGTACGCCGGATCGCCTTCGCGACAGCCTTGACCGCGTCCTCCTGGCCGATGATCCGCTTGTGCAGCTCGTCTTCCATGCGGAGCAGACGGGTGGTCTCCTCCTCGGTGAGCTTGAACACGGGGATACCGGTCCAGTTCGCGAGAACCTCTGCGATCTGCTCCTCGTCGACCTCTGCGATCACGTCGAGGTCGCCCGCACGCCACTGCTTCTCACGCTCGGCACGCTGCGCGACGAGCTGCTTCTCCTTGTCGCGCAGGCTTGCAGCCTTTTCGAAGTCCTGCGCGTCGATCGCCGATTCCTTCTCGCGACGGGCGTCGGCGATCCGGTCGTCGAACTCGCGCAGGTCCGGCGGTGCGGTCATCCGGCGGATGCGCATGCGCGCGCCCGCCTCGTCGATGAGGTCGATCGCCTTGTCCGGCAGGAAGCGGTCGTTGATGTACCGGTCGGCGAGCGTCGCGGATGCGACGAGCGCCTTGTCGGTGATCGAGACGCGGTGGTGCGCCTCGTACCGGTCCCGGAGTCCCTTGAGGATCTCGATGGTGTGCTCGACCGTCGGCTCGCCGACCTGGACCGGCTGGAAGCGACGCTCGAGGGCGGCATCCTTCTCGATGTACTTGCGGTACTCGTCGAGGGTGGTCGCACCGATGGTCTGCAGCTCACCACGGGCGAGCTTCGGCTTCAGGATCGACGCGGCGTCGATCGCGCCTTCGGCGGCACCTGCGCCGACGAGCGTGTGCAGCTCGTCGATGAACAGGATGATGTCGCCGCGGCTGTTGATCTCCTTGAGCACCTTCTTGAGGCGTTCCTCGAAGTCACCGCGGTAACGGCTGCCGGCGACGAGCGAGCCCAGGTCGAGCGTGTAGAGCTGCTTGTCCTTGAGGGTCTCGGGGACCTCACCGTTCACGATGGCCTGCGCGAGGCCTTCGACGACGGCGGTCTTACCGACACCGGGCTCACCGATCAGCACCGGGTTGTTCTTGGTGCGGCGCGAGAGCACCTGCATGACCCGCTCGATTTCCTTGGCCCGGCCGATGACCGGATCGAGCTTGCCTTCGAGCGCGGCCTGCGTGAGGTTGCGGCCGAACTGATCGAGGACGAGGGATGTCGACGGGGTGCCGGACTCGCCGCGGCTCGTGCCGGATTCCGCGGGTTCCTTGCCCTGGTAACCGGAGAGCAGCTGGATGACCTGCTGCCGGACCCGGTTGAGGTCGGCGCCGAGCTTGACGAGGACCTGAGCGGCCACGCCTTCACCCTCGCGGATCAGCCCGAGCAGGATGTGCTCGGTACCGATGTAGTTGTGGCCGAGCTGCAGCGCTTCGCGCAGGCTCAGCTCGAGGACCTTCTTGGCACGCGGAGTGAAAGGAATATGCCCGGACGGTGCCTGCTGACCCTGGCCGATGATCTCTTCGACCTGGCTCCGGACACCTTCGAGGGAGATCCCCAACGACTCGAGAGACTTCGCCGCCACACCCTCACCCTCGTGGATGAGGCCGAGGAGGATGTGCTCCGTGCCGATGTAGTTGTGGTTGAGCATCCTGGCCTCTTCTTGAGCCAGGACAACGACGCGCCGCGCGCGATCGGTGAACCTTTCGAACATCGCACTCCCTCACACTCTCCGGCCGCAGAATCCGATACGCGATCGTCCCGGATCTCTGCTGCCGCTCTTAGCTCCGGCACTCGAGTCGTTCATCGGAACCGGTGAAGGTTCCACGTTCCCACTGCACACTCTAGTTGGCGTGGTATCGACCCGCTCTCCCTCTACCCTTCGGAGGTTGGGGAAAAACCCGGCTATAGGTTGTAACGCTGCACGTGGCAGATACGTTTCCGCAAGCTGTACGCCAGAAGCGAACAGGCCGTCAGCCTGCGAGGACGCGCTGTAGACGCCTTCCGAGGCTGCGCGGGGCACGCTCCGGGTCCGCGAGGCTGCTCTCGGCGAGCACGCTGTCCTCCCCATCCACGGTAGCGGGTTCGAAGGGACGCAGCGAACGGCCCGGCCCGCGGAAGCGCTCGACCGCCGCGAGCAGCGAGCCCCCGTCCGCCGTGGCTTCCTCGATTTTTCCGACGTCCACGCCGAGGTGCTCGGCGAGCAGCGTGTTGCGCAGGTCGACCGCGGCCCTGCCCACCCGGTCCCCGGGTGCTGCCGCTTCGATCGCGAGATCACACTCGGTGTCGAATCCCATGGAACGGTTGTTGAGGTTCGACGAACCGATTCGCAAGACGCTCTCGTCCATCACGACGACCTTCGCATGGACGTAGATCGGGTTGCCGCCCTCGGTCACCGGGTAGTACGCGCCGAAGCGGCCGTGCACGTCGGCGTCCCACAGCAGGTGGAGAAGAGCACGCCGGGCGCCGTCCATCGCCTTCTGTTCGAGCCAGCCGTCGGCGTTGCGCGGAAGTACGAGCACGATTTCGGGGCCGTCCGGTTCCTGCAGTCGCGCCGCGAGCGCCTCCGCGAGGGTGCGCGATGCCAGGTACTGGCTCTCCAGATACAGGGTGCTGCGTGTGTTCTCGATGATGGCGAGGTACAGCGCTTCGATCTCGTGGACGCCCTCCTGATCGCCGTACGTCGGCAACGTACGCGCGATCGAGACGTCGACGTCGCGCACGGTCGGCTCGAGTCCCTCGGGCCAGATCGGTTCGGTTCCTTCGACGGGTCCGAGTTCTTCGCCGGTAGCGGCCTTCCAGCGCGCTCGGGCCAGTTCGCCCAGCGCTCGCGCGGCCTCGCCGTCCACCGCAGTGGTGACGTCGTGCCACGGGCCGTAGCGCTTGCCGGTCGGTTCCCGGCGGTATCGGCTCCGGTCCGCGTGGTCGGAGGTGTCCCACCGATCGACGGTCATGTCGATTCCACCGCAGAACGCGATTTCGTCGTCGACGACGATGATCTTCTGGTGGTGTGCGGCACCCACCGGGTGCGCACCGTCGATCTCGAGGTGTAGCCGTGAGTCGGTGAACCAGTCGAGTACGAACACAGGCGTCATCCCACGGCCGAGGGCACTGAAGGCCCCGATATTCCACTTCAGCAGATAGACCTCGAGGTCGGGACGGTGGCGCGGCAGCCACTTCAGAAAAGCGCCGAGCCTGTTCGGGCCCTCGAGGGTCTTGCCGTCCGGTTCGAATTGGATCCGGGTGTCGAAATCCCAGCCGATGAGTATGATCCGTTTTTTCGCGCTGAGCATCGCGGATTTCACGTGATGGAAATAGGTGGCGGCGTCGACGATCGAAGTAAGATTGGCCGCACGTGCGGTGCGCCAACACGTTTTTCCCGGCTCGAGCACTCTGTCAACCATCCTGCGAATCCTACTCCGGCACGGTTAGGTCCCCCAGAAATGTGTTGTGCAAAACAGAGGACCCCACACCGCCGGGTCCGAGCCCTGACGTGCACAGAGGCGCCGCCACCAGGTGACGACGCCCCCGCGGGATCACTCCTGCGTCGGAATTCCTAGTGGGCCTGGTTGTAAGCTTCCACGATTTCGGCGGAGATGCGGCCGCGCGCGGAGACCGGCCAATCGTTGTTCCGCGCCCATTCACGAATTGCGGCAGTCTGTTCACGATCCGAGCCGGCCCGTGCGGGCTTGCGCGTGGTGGGAGTGGTCGACGGACCGACCTTGCCGCGCTTGCGGCCCCCCACCTTTCGTGCGTGCTCGATCCAGAATTCCAACTGGTCGCGCAACTTGGCAGCATTCTCTTCGGACAGGTCGATCTCGTAGGTAACTCCATCGAGTCCGAACTCCACCGATTCATCTGCGGCCGTTTCCTGGTCCACATCGTCGATCAGAGTGACGGTGACCTTCTTTGCCATGTGTTGAGAATCCTCTCGAATGAAGAAAGCGGTCCCCCCCGGGACAGGACCACGATACCCCGGAATTAACCCATGGCAATACGAAACTCGGTGGGTGGAATTAACGCGTGGTCGGACGAACAATCGGAAACAGGATTGTTTCCCGGATTCCCAGGCCGGTCAGCGCCATCAGCAGACGGTCGATTCCCATTCCCGTCCCCGTCGTCGGCGGCATTCCCTGTTCCATGGCCGAGAGGAAATCTTCGTCGAGAACCATCGCCTCGTCGTCGCCGGCCGATGCGAGCCGCGCCTGATCGACGAAACGCTCACGCTGGATCACCGGATCCACGAGTTCCGAGTACCCCGTGGCGAGTTCGAAACCGCGAACGTAGAGATCCCATTTCTCCGTGACGCCCTTCACCGAGCGGTGATCGCGCGTGAGAGGCGATGTCTCCACCGGGAAATCACGCACGAAAGTCGGTGTGTACAACTGGTCGCCGCACATGTGCTCCCAGAGTTCCTCGACGAGCTTGCCGTGGCCCCAGCCCTTGCCCTCCGGAACCTCGAGACCGACACGTCCCGCAAGGGCCTTCAATTCGTCGACCGTGGTTTCCGGAGTCACCTCGGAGCCGATCGCCTGCGACAGAGAGGGGTACATTTCGAGGGTCTTCCATTCACCGCCGAAGTCGTATTCGGTGCCGTCGGCCAGGGTGACCACATGGCTGCCGAACGCCGCCATCGCGACTTCCTGGATGACCTCGCGGATCATCTTCGCCGAATCGTCGTAGGTGCCGTACGCCTCGTAGGTTTCCAGCATCGAGAATTCGGGTGAGTGGGTGGAGTCCGCACCCTCGTTGCGGAAATTCCGGTTTATCTCGAAGACCTTCTCGATCCCACCGACGACGCAGCGCTTGAGGAACAACTCGGGAGCGATGCGCAGGAACAAGTCCATGTCGAGTGCGTTCGAATGGGTGACGAACGGCCGCGCGGCGGCACCACCGTGCAACGTCTGGAGCATCGGCGTCTCGACCTCGAGGAAATCGCGGCGCTCGAGAGCATTGCGCAGTTCGCGCACCACCGCGACCCGCATCCGCGCGTTCCGGCGGGCGTCGGGGCGGACGATGAGGTCGACGTAACGCTGACGAACGCGTGTCTCCTCGTTCATCTCCTTGTGCGCGACCGGCAGCGGGCGCAGCGCCTTCGACGCCATGCTCCAGGAGTCGGCCATGACGCTGAGTTCACCGCGGCGCGAGCTGATGACCTCACCGTGGACGAACACGAAGTCGCCGAGGTCGGTCTCTGCCTTCCATGCCGCGAGAGCGTCTTCTCCCACACCGGCGAGACTGATCATGACCTGAAGCTGAGTGCCGTCGCCCTCCTGCAAGGTGGCGAAGCAGAGCTTGCCGGTGTTGCGGAGGAAGATGATGCGTCCGACCACGCCCACCTGTTCGCCGGTTGTGGCGTCGGGTTCGAGGTCGGGATACGCGGCGCGGATCTGCGCCAGGGTGTGTGTCCGGGGCACGACGACCGGATAGGCGTCCTTACCCTCCGCCAAGAGTCGTTCGCGCTTGTCGCGGCGGACCCGGATCTGCTCGGGGGTATCGTCGGGCTGCTGAACACTGGCATCACTCACGGGTAACCAGACTATCCGAAAGCCCTGGGCTTTTATCCCGCAGCTACCGCACCGCGTGCAGCAGAGTCAGTGTGCGGTGACGCGCGCCACGTCTTCGGCGACATGCCGGGCCACGGTGACCGCGTCGACGAGATTCGCCGATTTGACGGCGGCGTAACCGCCCACGAGCGCGGTTGCACCCCGCAGCCCGCGTCGGCGCAGGTCGAGCACGACACGGTCGGTGTCGGCACCGTATGCGGAGACAAGGATCCACTCCTTGTCGTAGCCGGTGGCCATTGCGAGGTGATTCGGGTGGGCGGGGTCGAGCCGCTCCGGCACGAGTGCCGCGTCGATCGCCAGCGCACCGGGCAATGTGCCCTGGGCGGCCCGTTCGGCGTGCCGGCGGATGTCGACGACGACAGCGCCGCGCGCGACGGCCGCGGCGAGTTCTGTCGGATAGGTGCGTTCGACCGCCAGCGGAAACAGAGCGATGGGGGCAGAAGAAAGAGAAGCAGAATCGAGCAGCGCAGCGCGCATGAGAGATCTCCCAGGAAGTGTCGACAGTCGAGGCAGGCGTCAGCCTCGACAACACTCCTGGGCGCTCATGCAACGGATCACGGAAGCATCTTTACACAGAACCGCGTCCGGTGGAACCCGTGGCACGTGTAGCGCGTCTCACCTGATTACGTTCGAAGACCAGGCGCAGCCCTTCGAGGGTGAGATCGGGCTCGTGGTGCTCGAGCGTCCGCGATTCGGGCATGATCAACGGCGCGCTGTCTCCTGTCCCGATCACCGCGACGTCGTCGGCTCCGAATCCGGGCACCTCCGCGCACACTCGCCGCACGAGACCGTCGACCATGCCGGCGAAACCGAAGACCGCGCCGGACTGCATGCACTCGACGGTGTTCTTCCCGAGAACGCCGCGGGGCCGGACCAACTCGACTTTCCGGAGCGCCGCGGACTGAGATGCGAGGGCGTCCATCGCGATTTCCACGCCGGGCGCGATGGCGCCACCGAGGAACTCGCCCTTGGCGGACACGACGTCGACACACGTGGATGTACCGAAGTCCACGATGACACACGGAGAGCCGTAGAAGTGATGGGCCGCAAGGCTGTTGACGATGCGATCGGCGCCGACCTCTTTGGGGTTGTCGACGAGCAACGGCACTCCGGTCCGGACACCCGGCTCGACGACCACATGCGGCACCTGCGACCAGTAGCGCCCCAGCATGATCCGCAACTCGCGCAGCACCGACGGCACAGTCGACAACGCGGCGACGCCGGTGATCCGGTCGACGTCGTCACCGAGCAGTCCCCGGAAGAGCAGAGCCAGTTCGTCGGCTGTCATCTTCGGGTCCGTGCGCACGCGCCGGTCGCACAGCAGTTTCGAATGCGTCCCGCTGCCCGTGAAGACGCCCAGAACGATGTTGGTGTTCCGGACGTCGACGGCGAGGAGCATGTCTACACCAGGGACGGTGCGTCGAGTGTGGACAGCATCCGGGGGGTGATGAGACCGGATCCCTCGGGTGCGTGCGCCGGATCGTTGCCGAGTTCCACCGGACGATTGTCGGCGTCGACGAACACGACGCTCGGGTTGTAGTCCTTGCATTCCTGCTCGTTCATCACGCCGTAGGCGATGAGAATGACCAGATCACCGGGACTGACCAGACGCGCCGCGGCACCGTTGATTCCGATGACGCCCGACCCGCGCTCCCCCGCGATCACGTACGTCTCGAGACGGTTGCCGTTGTCGATGTCGACGATGCACACCTGCTCTCCCTCGAGCAGGTCCGCGGCGTCCATCAGGTCCTGATCGACGGTCACCGAACCGACGTAATGCAGGTCCGCATGGGTCACCGTGGCGCGGTGGATCTTCGACTTCATCATGGTGCGGAACATGTTCGTCCTCGGCTTCCTTCTGGTTTCGCGAACTGGGTCAGCGGGTCAACAGGTCGTCGGCGACGGTGGGATCTACCTGCCCGACCGCGCGTTCGAGAAACCCGGTACCGACAGCGACACCGACGTTGTCGATCAGCCGGGTGGTACCGAGTCGTGCGGCGACGAGCAACCGGCCGTCGCCTCGTTCGGGGGCGGGTCCGAGATCGGCGCCACGCACCTCGAGGTAGTCCACCTCGATCTCGGGAGCGGACGCGAGTACGTCTCGCGCTGCCGCCAGGATGGCGTCCGGTCCACCGGCAGCCGCGTGTGCGCCGGCGACGAGCGCAGCCGACAGTGTGGTTGCGATCTCGCGCTCCTGCTCGGAGAGGTAGCGGTTGCGCGAGGACAAGGCGAGCCCGTCGGCCTCACGGACGGTGGGCACACCCACGATCCGAACGTCGAAGTTCAGGTCTGTCACCATCTGCCGGATCAACGCCAGTTGCTGGTAGTCCTTCTCCCCGAAGTACGCGGAGTTGGGCGCGACGATCTGCAGCAGTTTGGCGACAACGGTGAGCATGCCGGCGAAATGGCCGGGCCGCGAAGCACCTTCGAGTTCCGAACCGAGCGGGCCCGGGTGGATCGTGGTGCGCGGTCCGTTCGGGTACATCGCCGTAGCCGTGGGAGCGAACACGAGTTCCACGCCGGCATCCCGGAGCAGTTCGAGGTCTGCGTCGAGCGTGCGGGGGTAGGCATCGAGATCCTCGCCGGGACCGAACTGAAGGGGGTTGACGAAGATCGACACGACGACCACCGCGCCCGTGAGCTTCGCATGCTTCACCAGTTCCAGGTGCCCGGAGTGCAGCGCACCCATCGTGGGTACGAGTGCGACCGTCCGGCCCACACTGCGCAACGCCTTGGTGACCTTTCTCAGGTCCTCGGGATTGTGGTGCACGGTGGTTTCTCCACGCACGTAACCGCCCTGTCGCGCTTCACTCACCGTGATCAGCCCTTTCGAGAATTTCCATCAGTTCCGGCTTCGAGCCGGTGCGCTGCGCCGACCGCAGCGACATAGCGCGGTAGCCCGCCGCGATCTGCGGGTCGGCATCGTCGAGTACCTGCAGGTGTGTAGCGACCGTGTCCGCGTCGCCGCGGGCCACCGGACCCGTGAGCGCGGACGGTCCTCGCCGCAGCACGTTGTCCAACGCGGCGGTGAGCAGAGGTTGAAGGACTCGTTCGGCGACTCCGCCCGGTGCACCGTCCACGATCTGCTGACCGAGCAACTCGTCACCGGCGAGCGCGACTCGCAGCGCTTCGACTGCGTCGGCGACAAGCGTGACCAGGTGGTTGCTGCCGTGGGCAAGCGCTGCGTGATAGAGCGGCCGCATCTGCTCGGAGACCCGGACCGGTTCGCCACCGATCTCGAGGACGAGTGCCTGCGCGATCGCGTAGCCGATCTCGTCGGCTGCGGTGATGCCGAAACAGGTGGACGCGAGGCGGGCGGTGTCTTCGTCGTGCCCGGTGAACGTCATCGCGGGGTGAACCGCGAGCGGCACTGCGCCCTGCTCCGCGAGCGGCGCGAGAATACCGATGCCGTGAGCACCGGATACGTGCAGGACGATCGTGCCCGGCTTGACGACGGAGGTGGCGGCCAGTCCGGCCACCAGCGATTCGAGTTCGGTGTCCGGAACGGCGAGGAGAAGCAGATTGCACCGGCCGGCGACCTCGTCGACCGGCAGTATCTCGGAGTCGGGGAGGCGAACACTCGCGCGATGCTTCGAGACCTCGGACACCGCCGAACAGGCCACGACCACGTGGCCGACGCGCTCGAGCGCCGCGCCCAGTGCGGTGCCCACGCGACCAGCGGAAACGACACCGACTGATAGGCGGGCAGGCGCAGGCGCGTTGGTGATCCCGAAGGAATTCACGGGAGTCCTCTCATTCGTTCCAGTCCCGCTCAGCGGGTACCGGACGTTCGCCCGACAATAGCGCGCTGCGCTCGGCGCCCGCCACGACGGAAAGGAGTGATCTGCGCCTCACCCGGCTGTGACCAGCCGGTACCGTCCCGCGACGTGGCGCGCAGATCAGCGTTCGGACGAGAGTGCGGCGAGAATTTCCGCGACGCTCCGGCCCTCGGAATGGGCACCCTCCGCACGGCGGCGGCCGCGTCGGCCGGTCGGGGGCTCGGCCGCTGCGGTGTGCACCTCGGCAGGCTGCGGGCGCGCCCCGGTGGGCGGTGTCTGGGTGGGCGGTGTCTCGGCGGGCGGTGCCTGGGTGGGCAGTGTCTCGGCAGGCGGTGTCCCGGCAGGCGGTGTCCCGGCAGGCGGTGTCTCGGCGCGCTCCTCCGGCGAGCCCACCGTGATCGTCTCCGCTGTGAGCGGCTCGTCGTCGGGCGACGCAAACGCCGGTCCGGACGGTCGCGGCGCCGTGACACGTGTCGTGGCGTCGAGTTCGCGCCGACGATCCGCCTGCCCTCCGAGTGCCACGTTCTCGTCGGGAAGCCGACCGTCGAACAGCACTTCGAGATTGCGGCGAAGTGTCGCGAGCTCATGACGCAGCGCTGCCATTTCTTCGGCGTCGATGCGCAGGTCCGACCGAACCTTTTCCTCGACCGTCAGTTCGTACTCGCGGCGCGCGGAGATCTCGCGTTCGAGCTGAAGGTCGTACACCGTCTTGAGGTCGTCGACCTTGGCCTTTTCCAGCGCCGACTCGCGGCGGTACTTGGTCATCGCGATCGCGCCGACGGTGGCCGCCCACAGCGCAACGACCACCGCGATACGCAGGACCTGCACGCTGTCGCTGACAACCAACAGCAGGGACGCGACCATGGCCAAGGCAAGCAAACCGGCGACGATCATGGAGCCGGTACTGCGCCACGGACGACGATTTCTGTTCTCTCGTCCCGGGGAAACCATACTTACCAGACTACGTGTCTTCCCAGGTCGAACCAGCGATGCCCGCCCGTCTCAGCGAAATCCGTTCGGCGGCACGGGTCGTCCCGCCACAGCGGCCGTCAGGTCGCGGGCTCGTTCGGCTCGTCGGGGTCCTCCGGTGCCTTGCAACAATATTCGAGCCACAGCGCAGCAGCCACAAGAGCCACACCGGCAACTGCCCCGACGACTGCGCCGGACGTGTCTTCCATGGCGGCGCGAACTTCGGCGCGCTCCGGCAGAAGGAAGAGCAGGAACCCGGCCCATACGCCCGTACTGGCCGCCCCGACGAGCGCGGACGCCTTCGCCAGGGCTACGGAACGCGCAACCGTGATCGGGTGGATCCGGCCGGGGCCCTCCCCGATCTCGTGCTTACCGACCCGCGAACGGATGACGAACGCGAGGACCACCTCGATCACCGCCGCCACGTACAGCGACGCTCCGGCATATACCGGGATGGCCGGCAGAGAGCCGTACAGCGTGCGCACGAGCAACCAGGTGATGACCGCCGCCAGCACGGCCAGCGCGAGCAGATCGCGAACCCGGGTCGGTTTCATCGTGCCTGTTCCCCCACGCCGGTGCCGGTCAAGTTCAGATCGGTGCGGTGCACGCCGTCACGCTCCGCCGCCTCGAGTCCGTCGAGCCAGTCGTCGACACGGCGGGTCTCCCCTTCCACGGTGAGCACCGCGTCGGGTTCCACGTCGAGCCACGGCACGAGCACGAAGGCCCTCTGGTGTGCCCGCGGGTGTGGGAGCGTCAACTCGGGATCTTCGCTGAGCACCTCTCCGTCGCCCGCGTCGCACGACACGACGTCGACGTCGAGGCTGCGCGGACCCCACCGCTCGACGCGTACCCGCTCGGCCGCCGCTTCGCATTCGCGGCCGAACCGCAGCCAGTCGTCCGGTGCGAAAGCGGCGTCCTCCGCGACGATCACCGCGTTGAGAAAGTCCTGTTGCTCGACGCCGCCCCAGGGCGCCGTCGAATACACCGCGGAGACGGCCACCGCACGCCGTCCCAGCGCCTCGACCACCGAGCGCAGGTGCGCCTCGCGGTCGCCGATGTTGGACCCGATCGACAGGACGGCCCGGCTCACGACACGCTCCGGGTCCGATCGACCACCACGGCGACGTCCGAGAACGTCAGCGGTATCGGCGCCGACGGCTTGTGGAGCGTGACTTCTACGCGCGACACCCGTGGGTCGGCGAGCACGCCGTCGGCGATTTCCCCGGCCACTGTCTCGATGAGGTCGCGTCCCGGGCCGGCGATGACGGCGGCGGCGGCTTCGGCGAGTTCGCCGTAGTGCAGCGTGTCGGCGAGATCGTCGCTCGCCGCAGCCGGAGCGAGGTCGAGCCACGCCACGATGTCGACGAGAAAATCCTGTCCGTCACGCTTCTCGTGGTCGAACACTCCGTGGTTGCCGCGGACCCGTAGTCCCCGCAGTTCGATCCGGTCGCTCATACGTGCATCCTCTCCGCACCGCCGTGCTGCCATGCCCGAACCACCGCGAGCGCGTCACGCGAAGCCTGCACGTCGTGCACGCGCACTCCCCACGCGCCGTGGGTCGCGGCGAGCGCCGACACCACGGCCGTCGCGACTTCACGACCCGCGGGCGGACGCACTGCGCCGTCGGGTGACGCGAGCAAGGATCCGAGGAAGCGCTTGCGGGAGGCACCGATCAGCACGGGAAAACCGAGCGCGTTCAGCTCCGGCAGGCCGTGGAGGAGTTGCCAGTTGTGGTCCGGTTGCTTCACGAATCCGAGTCCGGGGTCGAGAACGATCTTCGACGGGTCGACGCCCGCGGCGACGGCGACGTCGACCTGGGTGAGCAGCTCGTCGCGCACCTCGGTCACCACGTCGTCGTAATGCGCGGACCCACCCGCGTGGACGAACCCACCGGTGGGACGCCAGTGCATGAGGATCCACGGCACGCCCGCGGACGCCACCACCGACGCCATGTCGCTGTCGGCGCGCCCGCCGGACACATCGTTGACGATCGTCACACCCGCGGTGATCGCGGCCTCGGCGACCGACGCGCGCATCGTGTCGACACTCGTACGGATGCCTTCCGCCGTGAGAGCTTCGATGACCGGCGTGACTCGATCCGCCTCGACCTGGGGATCGATGCGCATCGCGCCGGGACGTGTCGATTCGCCTCCGACGTCGACGATGTCGACGCCGAGGTCACGGAGTTCGAGTCCGCGTGCGATGGCCGACTCGCGGTCGAGATAGCGCCCGCCGTCCGAAAACGAATCGCTGGTCACGTTGAGTACGCCCATCACGATCGGCCGCTGCTCGGCCTCGAACACGCTCACCGGCGCAGGATGAGGTCCAGGGCCTCGGCGCGCGACGCCGAACTCGTCTGGAGCAATCCACGTACAGCCGACGTGGTCGTGCTCGCCCCGGGCTTCCGGATGCCGCGCATCGCCATGCAGAGATGTTCGGCCTCCACGACGACGATCACTCCGCGCGGCTCGAGCTTGCGCACCAGTGCGTCGGCGATCTGGCTGGTGAGGCGCTCCTGCACCTGCGGGCGCTTCGCGTAGAGGTCGACCACGCGTGCGAGCTTCGACAGACCCGTGACGCGACCGGTCGGGCCGGGAATGTAGCCGACGTGCGCGACGCCGTGGAAGGACACCAGGTGGTGTTCACACGTCGAGTACATCGGGATGTCGCGCACCAGCACGAGTTCCCGGTGTCCCTCGTCGAAAGTGGTGTTGAGAACCTCGTCGGGGTTGGTGAACAGGCCCGCGAACACCTCGCGATATGCCCGTGCAACGCGCGCCGGGGTGTCGCGCAGACCTTCCCGTTCAGGATCCTCGCCCACGGCGATGAGCAGTTCCCGCACGGCCGCCTCGGCGCGTGGCTGGTCGAAAACTCGCCCCGCCTCCACACTCAGCGTCTGCGACACCACGTCATCGTCGTCCATACCGGAACCCGCTGCGGTACCCACGTGATCAACCGACACCCGCCAGTCCTCCACTCTTGAAGTTGCTCGTCGTCTCAACGCTGGCCGGACGGCCCTTCCCACGGCTGCGTGGGTGGCGGTTCGGGGGTCGGATGTCCCTCGTCCCGTTGTTCATCGGAGTTGTCGGATCCCGTGCGGGTCCAATCGGGGTAACCGCCCCGGAAGGTTCCGCGCTCGTCCTGCTGTTCCTCCGGCGGCCAGCCCGGTGCCGACCAGCCGGCGGGGGCGCCGTAGTCGGGCCGGGTCGCGTGCCGGGGTCCACCCGGGTACGGCGCCGGCGGGAATCCGGGCAGCGGCTCGGACGCCGGGATCGGCTGAGGCTGAGGCCGGCCGTACCCGTTTCCGGGAGCCGACGGCTGGTACTGCGGCTCCGCGGGCGCGGCGCCGGGGTACTGCGGCTGGGCACCCGGGTATTGGGGCTGCGCCGACTGCGGCTGCGCCGGCTGGGGCGCACCCGGGTACTGCGGCTGCCGGTCGTCGCCGTGCTGCGGCCGACCGTTGGAGCCGTGCGGGTCCGGCTGGTGCTGCGGCTGCTGGTGCTGCGGCTGCGGCGGCTTCGTCAGGCTCGGCGGCTCCGCCGGCCACGGCTCGCCACGCTCTTCTGCGAGTTCGCGCGGCGTCTTGATCGGCGGCTTGTCGGACGGGATGCGGTCACCGAAATCGTTGAACGCGGTGATGCGCGGGCGCTTGTGGACATCCGCGAGAATCCGCTCGAGGTCCTTGCGGGTGAGCGTCTCGTGCTCGAGCAACTCGCCCGCCAGCACGTCGAGGACGTCGCGGTACTCGTTGAGAATCGACCATGCCTCGGTGTGCGCAGCCTCGATGAGGTTGCGGACCTCTTCGTCGATCTCGCGGGCCACCTCGTGCGAGTAGTCGGTCTGGTTCCCCATCGACCGTCCGAGGAACGGGTCGCCCTGCTCCTGGCCGTAGTGGACGGCGCCGAGCTTCGCGCTCATGCCGTACTCGGTGACCATCGCGCGGGCGATCTTCGTCGCCTGATCGATGTCCGACGAAGCACCGGTGGTGGGCTCGCGGAAGATCAGCTCTTCGGCGGCGCGGCCACCCATCGCCATGACCAGGCGCGCGATCATCTCGGACCGCGTCATCAGGCCCTTGTCGTCCTCGGGCACCGTCATGGCGTGCCCGCCCGTGCGCCCACGGGCCAGAATCGTGACCTTGTACACCGGCTCGATGTCGGGCATCGCCCACGCGGCGAGCGTGTGACCGCCCTCGTGGTACGCGGTGATCTTCTTCTCGTATTCGCTGATGATGCGGCTCTTGCGGCGCGGCCCGCCGATCACGCGGTCCACGGCCTCTTCGAGCGTCGCCTCGGTGATGACCGTGCCGTTCTCGCGGGCGGTGAGCAGGGCTGCTTCGTTCACGACGTTCGCCAGGTCGGCACCGGACATGCCCACGGTGCGCTTGGCGAGACCGCCGAGGTCGGCGTTCGGGTCGATCGGCTTGCCCTTGGAATGCACCGCGAGGATCGCGCGGCGACCGGCGAGATCCGGATTGCTCACCGGGATCTGACGGTCGAAACGACCTGGGCGCAGCAACGCGGGGTCGAGGATGTCGGGCCGGTTGGTGGCGGCCATGACGATGATGCCGGAGCGGTCACCGAAGCCGTCCATCTCGACGAGCAGCTGGTTGAGAGTCTGTTCGCGCTCGTCGTGGCCACCGCCGAGGCCCGCACCACGCTGACGGCCGACGGCGTCGATCTCGTCGACGAAGATAATGCAGGGCGCGTTCTGCTTGGCCTGCTCGAACAGGTCGCGCACGCGGGAGGCACCGACGCCGACGAACATCTCGACGAAGTCCGAACCGGAGATCGTGAAGAACGGCACGCCGGCCTCGCCTGCGACAGCGCGCGCGAGCAGCGTCTTACCCGTGCCGGGAGGGCCGTACAGCAGCACGCCCTTCGGAATCTTGGCGCCGAGCGCCTGGTACCGGCTCGGGTTCTGCAGGAAGTCCTTGATCTCGTACAGCTCTTCGACGGCCTCGTTCGCACCCGCGACGTCGTTGAACGTCGTCTTGGGCATGTCCTTGGTCAGCTGCTTGGCACGAGACTTGCCGAAGCCCATCATCCCGCCGCGGCCACCGCCCTGCATACGGCTCATGACGAGGAAGAACACCACCAGCAGGATGGCCATCGGCACCACGAACAGCAGGATCGACGTCAGCCAGCTCTCCTGGGTGACCTGCGTGTTGTACTTCGGCACGCCGGAATCACCGACCAGATCGAAGATCTGCTCCGATGCCGACGCGGGGTACTTCGCGATGATCTCGGTACTGCCCTCGGTCGCATCGTCGCCGTTGTTCAGCCACAACCGGAGCTGCTGCTCACGGTCGTCGATGCGCGCCTCGCTGACGTTTTTCGCCTCGAGCTGGGAGATCGCGACAGACGTGTCCACCTTCGTGAAGCCGCGCGTGTCGTCGCCGAAGTAGCTGAAGGCGTAGATGACCAACAGGATGCCGGCGACAATCGCCAGATTACGGAACACTGTCTTGCGGTTCATACAGGTTCGGCCCGGCCGGCCGGTCCTTTCGATAGTGACGTCATCGGTGTCGTGTCGAGGGCGCTACACCCGGTGCGGTCGCGGTTTCGCGAGCAGTGACCAACCAGGCACCGCAAGGTTACCGCGTGACGACGAACCGCCGCGGAGTCGCAGCAGGTCGTTCGAACAGACAACGAACCGGCGGTGTCCCTTGTTCCCACCCACAGCGAGGCTGCGGACGGTTCATCTGCGGCGTCTGCACTCCCACCGCGCAGGTGTCAGCTGCTGTAGACCTTCGGGTGGAGAGTGCCGATGTAGGGCAGGTCCCGGTACCGCTCGTCGTAGTCGAGTCCGTACCCGACGACGAACTCGTTGGGGATGTCGAAGCCGACGTCCTTGACCTCGACGTCGATCTTCTGGGCGTCGGGCTTGCGCAGCAGGGTGACGACCTCGAGCGACGCCGGGTTGCGCGTCGACAGGTTGCGGATCAGCCAGGACAGCGTCAGACCCGAGTCGATGATGTCCTCGACGATCAGGACGTTGCGGCCGGCGATGTCCTTGTCGAGGTCCTTGAGAATCCGGACCACGCCGGAGGACGAGGTCGAGGAACCGTACGAGCTCACCGCCATGAATTCCATCTGGGCCGGGATCGGCAGGGCTCGGGCGAAGTCGGTCATGAAGAAGATCGCGCCTTTGAGCACACCGATGAGCAGGAGATCACCCTCCGGGGCGCCCTCGGGGTATCGCTCCGCAATCGAGGCTGCCAGTTCGGCCGTCCGCTCTGCGATCTGCTCCTCGGAGATCAGCACCGAGGCAATGTCACCTTCGTACACCGGGTTCTACCCACCTTCCGTCAGTCGTCCGCGCACCGCTGCTGGTCGACGAACTCCATACTCAGCCTGCCACGCCGACGCAGCACCACCAACCTGGTCCCCGCTCCCGGACCCCGGCCCACCGCGACGGGCCCCTGCCCGTGCCAGAGCACCACCAGATCGTCGATTGCGCGCAGCGACTTGTCGTTCGGCGCGGGTGCACCGCGTCCGAGCAGCCACAAGCGAACCGCCCGGCGGCGGACCGCGGCGGGTGCATCGGTGAGCACCGTCACATCGAGTGAGCAGTCGGCCGCGGGCTCGCGCGGGGTCGCGGCACGGGCCAGCAGGCCGGCAGCCGCTTCGTCGAGCGCCTCCCCGTCGTCCCGAAGTTGCGCGGCGGTGCGAGCGAGCGCCGCGGCGACTCCGCCACCGAGGATCTCCTCGAGCATCGGGAGGGCCTCCGTCCGCAATCGGACGCGAGTGAATCGCGGGTCCGCGTTGTGGGGATCCTCGTACGGGAGGTAACCGAGTTCGCCGCATGCGCGCCGGGTGACGCTTCTCCGTACGCCGAGCAGGGGTCTCCCCCACGGGGCGTCGAACGGCGCCATTCCGCAGATCGAGCGAAGCCCCGAACCGCGGCCGAGACCGAGGAGGACCGTCTCGGCTTGGTCGTCGAGAGTGTGGCCGAGCAGGACCGGCATTCCGCCGCGCGCCTCGTCGAGGGCCCTGTACCGGGCGGTACGAGCAGCCGCCTCCAGCCCTCCGGGGCCGGTAACGTCCACGGCCACCACCCGGACGGAGGCGCACCCACGCGCACGCGCGAAATCGGCGGCGCGCGCGGCGACGTCCGACGAGCCCTCCTGCAGACGATGGTCGACGACGACGGCGTGCACCTCGTCGGCCTCGGCCACGGCCGCCGCTGTCAGCGCTGCGGAGTCGGCGCCACCGGACAGCGCGACGGCCACCGCGCGCACGTCGTGCGTGGACAGCCAGGCGCGCACCGCCAGCCGGACCTCGTGGATTGCGGGCAGTTCGGGCAGTCGCGGAGCGGGCGGCACGGTCAGCCCAGCACCCGTGCGATCCAGGCGTCCGGGTGATCGATCTCCGTGAGGGTCGGGAGCGCGTCGGGGCCGGACCACACCGCGTTGAACTGCGCCATGCCGGCCTTCGCGACGACGGCGTCGACGAACTTCTTTCCGTGCACGTACTGCGCCATCTTCGCGTCCACGCCGAGAACGACGCGGATCACGCGGTGGATCGGGTTTCCGTTGCGGCGACGCCGGCTGTCGAACGCACGGCGGATCCGTGCCACCGACGGAACGACGGACGGCCCCACCCCGTCCATGACGTGATCGGCGTGGCCTTCGAGCAGCGTTCCGAGCGCCAGCATCCGGTCGAGCGATTCGCGTTGCGGTTCCGCCTGCGTGGCACGCAGCAGTCCGACCATGCCGCGTTGCGACATCGGCTTCTCGCCCGGAGTGCGCAGATCGCGGGCGGCGGCCACGAACCTGCTCACGACCTCACCGATCGGCTCGTCGACCGCTGCCGTGAGTTCGGCGGTGGACTCGCGCATGATGTCCGCCATCCAGGGAGCCTGCTCGAACTGCACGCGGTGGGTGACCTCGTGCAGACACACCCACAGGCGGAAGTCCGAGGTCGGCACCTTCAGTGCGCGCTCGACGGCGACGACGTTGGGTGCGACGAGCAGCAGCGTGCGCGAGAACGGGTCGTACTGACCGAGGACGGCCGACGCGAGGTACGCGAGCATCGCGCCTGCCTGCGCGCCCGCGGGCTTACCGAGCCAGCTCCCGCTCCGGTCGGACCCGGTGAGGTCCGCCATCGACTCCGCCGCGGCCCGCACCCAGTCGGGGCGATCCACGACGCGCGCGGGCGGCGGCACCGTCCCGTTGCCCATCCCGGTCTGCTCACGCACCGGGCCTTCGGCGCGCTCCGCCGCCGCGTACAGCTCCTCGATGGCGGCGTCACGGGTGTACCCCGACATCGCGGGGCCGGAGCGCGTGAGCCGGGCACCGACGCCCGCCGCGAACTCCCAATCGATCGCGTCGCCGATGCCCCGCTCCTGTTCGCTCATCGGCAGCCGCATCCCCGGAGTACGGCCGCGACGTCGTCCAGCGCGGGTCGTGCTTCGTTGGGGAACCGATCGTTCGACATGAGTGCGAACGTCAGTACCCGGCCATCGACGTCCACGACGTATCCCGTAAGCCCGCTCACAAGACTCAGTGTGCCTGTTTTCGCGCGGACCCACCCGGCTCCGGCACGGGCAGTGGTGCCGTAGCGGTCGCTGAGCGTGCCGGTGGCACCCGCGACCGGCAGGTAATCGAGCATCGGACGCAGGGCCGGAGCGTCCGGGCCGGCGGCGCGCGCGACGATCGAGTCGAGGACCCGCGCCGGGATGCGGTTGTCGAGGGACAGGCCGCTGAGGTCCTGAAGCGTGACTCCGGAGGTGTCGATCCCGGCGCCCTGAAGAGTGCGGGTCACAGCTTCGACGGCACCGGTGAACGTGGGCGCGCTACCCGACGAGATCGCGATTTCCCGTCCGATGGTTTCGGCGAGCACGTTGTCGGAATGCTGCACCATTTGTTCCAGTCGTGTCCGCAGCGGTGCGGACTGAACCGATGCCATGGGCGCTGTACCCGGTGAGGCCGTCCCGATCGTGACCTTCTCGGGATCGGCGCCGAGTGCGGCGGCGAGCGCTCGCCCGGCGTCGAGCGCAGGAGTAGCCGAACGCGGCGACTCGTCTTCGAGCGGCCGCAGGCGTCCCCCGTCGAGCATCACCGGTTCGATGGGTGCGACGAACCCGTCCCCGACATCGGTGGCGTCCCATCCGACCGCGAGCGGGTCTCCGCTGAAGATCCCGACATCGACGACCACGGTGTCGACGACGGCTCCGCTGCGCTGGATTTGCTGCGCGAGATCGGCGATGCGGGGACCACCGGGGTAGAAACCGTCTTCGCCGACGGGCTGAGCGGTGAGGGTGGGGTCGCCACCCGCGACGAGGACGATCTCGCCGGGACGGGAGCCCTCGACCACCCGCGTCGTGATGCGGTGATCGCTGGGCAGGCCGAGCAACGCGGCCGCGGTGGTGAGGATCTTCGTCGTGGATGCGGGTGTCATCGGCCGGTCCGGGTCCTGGGACCACAGGACGGTCCCGGTGGCCGCATCGGTGACCGATCCGGTGAACGATCCGAGCGCCGGGTTCTTCACGGCTGCGTCGAGCGCGGCGGCCAGGGCCGCGGGGACCGGAGCCGGGGCATCGTCCGCCACCGGCGCGACCGCGGGGTCCGCGACGACCGGTGCGGGAGCGGGCGCGATCGTCGCGCTGGCAGTGGTGCGCACGTCGTAGACGGCAAATGCGCCGCCCACGACGAGTGCGAGAAAACCGGCGGCCCAGATACCGAACAGGATCCGGATGTTCCGGCGCCGACGTGTGACCAACGAACCCTGCTTCTTGATCTTTTCCTGCCCCGCCAACACGCCTCCGCTGTGTCCTGCACACTCGCGCCCTGGTGGCCGCCTTCGTGGTCCGGTACCTGCGTCGTCCAGACTAGCGCCGCGCCCGTTATCCTTTCTCCGGACCATCACCGCAGATACGGATGTCGTATCGGCGAGCGAAAACACCGACGAAGTGAGGCAAGCGCGTGGAGTTCGAGGTCACCATCGAGATCCCCAAGGGGCAGCGGAACAAGTACGAGGTCGATCACGAGACCGGCCGCGTCAAGCTCGACCGCTACCTCTACACCGCGTTCGGGTACCCCGCCGACTACGGGTACATCGAGAACACTCTCGGTGAAGACGGCGATCCGCTCGACTGCCTCGTACTGCTCCCCGAGTCGGTGTACCCCGGCGTCATCGTCGATGCCCGTCCGGTCGGCATGTTCAAGATGGTCGACGAGGCCGGTGGCGACGACAAGGTTCTCGCGGTCCCCGCAGGTGACCCGCGGTGGGATCACATCCAGGACATCGGCGACGTGCCGCAGTTCGAACTCGACGCGATCAAGCACTTCTTCGTGCACTACAAGGATCTCGAGCCGGGCAAGCACGTCGAAGCCGCGGACTGGACGGGCCGCGCCGACGCAGAGGCCGAGGTCACTGCCTCCATCGCGCGCTTGAAGGACAACGGCGGCCACTGAGCCTGCCGCAGAACACCTGAGTGTCCTGCAACGACGAATCTCCCGGATGATCCACGGATCGGCCGGGAGATTCGTCGTGTCGGGGGTGTGCCGGGGTACCGGCCGTCGTCACTGTCCCTTGAACTCGGGCGGGCGCTTCTCGAAGATCGCCTTGA
This sequence comes from Rhodococcus sp. 7Tela_A2, assembly GCF_049311045.1. Taxonomy (NCBI): domain Bacteria; kingdom Bacillati; phylum Actinomycetota; class Actinomycetes; order Mycobacteriales; family Nocardiaceae; genus Rhodococcus; species Rhodococcus sp. 7Tela_A2. The sequence continues at coordinate 21,778 of NZ_JAXION010000026.1, forward strand.
TCGCCTCGCCGAGATCCTCCGAGGGCAGGAACGCCGCATTCCATGCCGCGACGTAGCGAAGGCTGTCGTCGACCTGCGCCGAGCGGCTGTGGTCGAGGACGTCCTTGATCCCGTGCACGACCAGCGGCGGGTTCGCCGCGATTTCCGCAGCGGTCCGGTGGGCCGCGGCGAGGACGTCGTCGGCGTCGGCGAAGACGTCGTTGACGAGACCGATCTTCTCGGCGCGCGCAGCGTCGATGTCCTTGCCGGTGAGGGCGAGTTCCCGGACGTGCCCGTCACCGATGATGTACGGCAGGCGCGCGAGGGTGCCGACATCCGCGACCATGCCCACCTTCACTTCGCGGACGCTGAACTTGGCGTCGGCGCTCGCGTAGCGGATGTCGGCCGCGGTGATGAGGTCGACACCGCCGCCGATGCACCAGCCCTGGATCGCCGCGACGACCGGCTTGCGGCAGTCGGCGACGGCCGTGATGGCTGCCTGCATACGCTTGACCATCCCGTGGAACTCGGTGCGCGCCTTCGCGCGGGCACCGTCTGCGAGGACCGCCGCGAGGTCACCACCCATCGCGACGAGGTCGAGGCCGAACGTGAAGTGTTTGCCGGCGCCGGCCAGCACGACGGCACGCACGTCCGGATCTGCGTCGAGTTGGGCGAACAGGACGGGCAGCTCGGACCACAGGTCCGGGCCCATCGCGTTGCCTTTGCCGGGACCGATGAGCGTCACCTGGGCGACGTGGTCCTTGTGCTCGACGGTGAACGCTTTCCAACTGGTGTGATCGGTCATTACTCGAGAGTAATGTCCCTCGTCGGCGAGCACTGCCACCGCCCCGAAACTCCTCGGGCGTTTCGCGTATTCGTCCCCGATGAGCAGGTCCTACTCTTGACTCATGAGCAGGTTCTGGCACCCGAACGTGGCCCGTGTCGCCGACACGCTCATCGCTCGTGGACACCACGGGCTCATCACCAGGCAACCCGACTCCGTGACCACCGCGGAACAGGCCGCGGCGGCGGTGGGAGCCGACGTGGGCTCCATCGTGAAGTCCCTGGTGTTCCTTCTCGACGACGAACCGATCCTGCTCCTGGTGTCGGGCGCACACCGGGTCGCACTCGACCGCACCGGCGAGCGCCTCGGCGGCACCCTGGCGCCGGCACCCCGCTCGGTGGTCGTCGAGGTCACCGGCCAGCCTGTCGGTGGTGTCGCCCCGCTCGGACACCCCACCAACCTCCCGACCTACATCGATCGGTCACTGAAGGACCACGCGGAACTGTGGGCGGCGGGTGGATGCGCCAACACGCTGTTTCGAACCACGTACCGCGAACTGATGCGCGTCACGGCGGGAATCGACGTGGACGTGGACTGAAGGGGTACCGCTCGGCTACCACCCGAAGTGCCACGCGCGGTACACTTCGACTCATGACCGACCGAGCGTGGAGCCGCAGGCACGTCGACCTGTGCCGCACCCGCTCGAGCCTGTGTGCGCGCTGAGATACGCACCAGCCCTTCTCCTTTCCCGGCAACCGCGATAGTCACCCGCGGCATATGCGTCATGCGGCGCGCCGATGTCCATTCTCCGAGCGGAGTCTTCGAATGACCACCGACCACCTCGAACGCGCAACCGGCACCTCCTCAGTCGATGAGCCGGAACTCGTTCTCATCGTCCAAGTTTCGGACACGGGCGCTGTCCACCCCGGCGACCTCGCGGCACTCGCCGACGCGCTCCGCGAAACAGCGACCGGCCTTCTTCCCGGCGCACGCACCCACACGCTCCTCAGCCCGGGGCCCGCACCGCTCGTGGTGGACCTGCCCGCTCGCGGCCTGGTGCTCGACGGCAGCCGAGTAGAGCTGAGCCACACCGAATTCGAGATTTTTTCGTATCTCGTCGATCGCCCTCACACAGCGGTTCCCCGATCGACTCTGCGTACCCTCGGTGCCGGCTACATCGATCCCGAACGCGGCAACCGGGACGTCGATGTACACGTCTCCCGTATCCGGTCGAAACTCGGCAGGTTCGGCGACATCGTCACCACTGTCCGAGGCGCCGGCTACCGCTTCGACCCCGACGCGCGCGTCCACGTCGTCACCCCTCTCCACCGACGAAGCGCCTAGAGCACAAGCGAAGGGGCTGGTAAAATCTCCGGCCCCTTCGCTCGTCCCAGTTCGGCCTACGACGCGCGTGCCGCGGGACCTGCCCCTTCACCGAACCGTCGCAGAACCTCCACAACAGTCGGTGACACCGTCAGCAGTCCGCGGGCTTCGAGCCACGGGAGCGTGCCGTCGACGAGATGTTCCACCGTGAACGGCGCCGTCGACGGAATCAGCGTGACGCCGTCTGCCACCCCGACGGAATGGATGTCGGCGATCAGGCTCGCGAGCCCGTGCGGCGTTCCCACATAGGACAACGTGCTCGGACCCCGACGGGCAATCCCGTCGGTCCGAGCGTGGCGGATCCGCGCGGCACGTGCATCGGGATCGACGACCACCTCGAGGTCGACGAGCACCGTCACCGCGTCGGGGTCGCGGCCCTCCGCGACGGCCTCGGTACGGATCCGGTCGCGAATCTTCGCTGTTTCCCGCAGGTCTGCGGCGCGAACCCGGATTACGTTGCCGGACGGCGCGGCAGGGTCGAGCGGAGGATCGTCGGGACGGCCGACGGTGAGATCGGCCCAGTAGTCGGGTCCGGATTGCCCGGAGAGTTCGACCGCGACGCGCAGCAACCGCCGCGTCCGGTCCCGGTACGTGGAATCGGTATCGGACATGAGTAACCTCTCGAATGAGCCGTGATGCGGCAGCAGCTGAAAAGCGCGCGGAGAGAACTCAGTCCGGACAGGTACCGGAGGCGGTGCGGCACAGATCGACATGCCGGCGGCACCAGTGCGCCGTTGCAGTCGCCTCCGAGGTCATGACGAGAACCCTACCTACCCCATGGGGAATTGTCGACCACAACACTCACACTCAGATGCATTGCGACGCACCCTCTCCCGACTGCGCGAGTCCGGGCCGGGTTTCCGGTGCCGGGCTCCACACGCCGCCGGTCTTCGCGTGCGTCCACGCAGGTCCTTGCGCGACCAGAGTGCGCAGCGCGGCGAGCAACCGGTCCACGTCTGCCGACGAGCTGCCCAGCCCCAGCGACGCGCGCACCGCCCCACCCGGGCGTCCCACGCGTGCGAGCAGCGGGTGCGCGCAGAAACGCCCGTCGCGCACTCCGATTCCGTGCTCGGCCGAAAGGTACGACGCCACCTCACCCGGTTCGTATCCATCCACGGTGAAGGTCACGATGCCGACGCAGTCTTCCGAGTCGTCCCACAACTTCAGGATCTCGACGCCCTCGATGCCGCTCAATCCGTCGACGAGCAGGCGGCACAGTTCTTCCTCGTGCCGCGCCGCGGCCTCGGTGTCGAAACCGCCGAGGGTGTCGCATGCCGCGGCCAGGGCGGCAACCCCGAGTACGTTCGGTGTTCCGGCCTCGTGTCGCGCAGGGGCACAAGCCCATTCGGCACCGTCGAGAGTCACCTCGCGCACCGCGCCGCCACCGGCGAGGTACGGCTCGGCGGTGTCGAGCCAGTCGCGGCGTCCCACGAGCACTCCGGCGCCGAACGGGGCGTAGAGCTTGTGACCGGAGAAGGCGAGGTAATCGATTCCGTCGGCGGTGAGATCCACGCTGCGGTGGGGCACCAACTGCGCACCGTCGACGAGAATCCGCGCACCGCACGAATGAGCGAGGGCGGCGAGCTCGGAGATCGGCAGCACTTCACCGGTCACGTTGGAGGCACCCGTGACGGCGAGCAGCGCGGCCGGCGCCCGGTTCAGTTCCTCGGCGATACGCTGCACGGTCTCCGCGATCGAGTCGGCCGCCACGACAACCCGGGAGTTCTTCCACGGGAGGAGATTCGCGTGATGCTCGATATCGAGCACCACGACGTCACCGGGCACCGCACCCGCCAGCAGGTTCAGCGAATCGGTCGTGTTGCGGGTGAAAACGACGACCTGATCGGTGTCGGCACCGACGAAGCGCGCCACCGACTCTCGCGAATCCTCGTAACTCGCGGTGCTCACCCGCGAGGCGTATCCGGCGCCGCGATGGACGCTCGCGTAGTACGGCAGCAACTCGGCGATGCGTTCGGTGACTGTGGCGAGAGCGGGTGCACTCGCCGCGTAATCGAAGTTGGCGTAGGTGCAGGTGCCGCCCTGCACGAGCGGCACCTGCACATCACATCCGGAGACGTGTGCGAACGGCGCGATGCAGGCGGTGGCAGATGCAGCAGTCATGACAAAATCCCTCGTCGATCCAGGGACCCGTCGGTAATCGCCACGACGAAGGGAAACGATCGCCGGCGGAGTCCGCGCTTGCCGTGTCCGGTATTGGAATCACAGCCAGGTCGTCACCCGGAGCACCCCACCGCGGAGGAGGGTTGCCGACCAGCAAGCCGGGGCTCGATGCTGGTACTCATGACCTGCCGAAGAGGATTGCAGTCGGGCGGTCCCGTGTCAAACCGGATGTGGTGCGCCGACCGCGACAGTGCGGACGAACGCCGCGGACCTGCCGAAATACCGCCTCCGAGTCGGCCGGGGCGCGACACACCCGGGCCCTGCGATGTGCCCCGACGTTCACCTCGTGTCCACTTGAACGTGAGATAACCGGAGCACCATCGAGTAGAAGGACGCCGCGGACTTGCCTGCCCCACTCCCCGCTGAACCCCGCAGCTCTGTGATCCCCGCAGAGTTTCTTCGCGCGTCACACGCACCGCCGGCCCGCACCCTCGTCGACATCCTGCGCGCGACCGCCGAGGCGCATCCCGACGCACCGGCGATCGACGACGGCACCGGCGTCATCGGCTACGCGGAACTGCTCGAGAAAGTCCGGGTAGGCGCGTACGCCCTCCTCGACGCCGGGGTCGGTGCGGGCGATCGGGTCGGGGTTCGGATGACCTCGGGCAGAGCCGAACTGTATGTGACCATCCTGGCGATCCTGGCCGCGGGCGCGGCCTACGTTCCCGTGGACGCCGACGACCCGGACGAACGCGCCGACCTGGTGTTCTCCGAGGCCCGGGTGACCGCCGTCGTCACCGACGACGGCATCGGTCCCGGTACCGCTCCCGTACGGGCCGACCCGCCGCTGCGCGGTCCACGGCTCGAGGACGATGCGTGGATCATCTTCACGTCGGGGTCGACCGGCACTCCGAAGGGTGTGGCGGTGACCCACCTCAACGCCGCCGCGTTCGTCGACGCCGAAGCGCGATTGTTCTGCCGAGACGCTCCGATCGGGCCGGGAGACCGGGTACTGGCCGGCTTGTCGGTCGCATTCGACGCCTCGTGTGAGGAGATGTGGCTCGCGTGGCGCCACGGCGCGTGCCTGGTGCCCGCTCCGCGCTCATTGGTCCGGTCCGGCATGGACCTCGGCCCGTGGCTGATCTCGCGTGACATCAGTGTCGTCTCCACCGTGCCGACCCTCGCCGCGATGTGGCCGGCCGAATCTCTCGAAGCGGTGCGGCTGCTCATTTTCGGCGGCGAGTCCTGCCCGCCGGACCTCGTCGAACGGCTTGCCGTTCCGGGACGAGAGTTGTGGAACACCTACGGTCCGACGGAAGCCACCGTCGTCGCGTGCGCCTCACTCATGGACGGCTCCGGGCCGGTCCGCATCGGGCTGCCCCTCGACGGCTGGGATCTCGCTGTCGTCGACGCCGAGGGCAACCCCGTCGCCGAGGGAGAAGCCGGTGAACTCGTCATCGGCGGCGTGGGACTGGCGCGATACCTCGACCCGGCGAAGGACGCCGAAAAGTACGCGCCCATGCCGAGTCTCGGATGGTCGCGCGCCTACCGCAGCGGTGACCTCGTCGTGCTCGACCGGCAAGGACTGCTGTTCCAGGGGCGTGCCGACGATCAGGTGAAGATCGGCGGACGCCGCATCGAACTCGGTGAGGTCGACAATGCCTTGCAGAACCTGCCGGGCGTCGCCGGCGCCGCCTGCGCCGTCCGTACGACGGCGACGGGACACTCGGTTCTCGTCGGCTACCTCGCCTCGACGGACCCCGACTTCGATCTGGCGGCCGCGCACGACCTCCTGTCCGAGCAGCTTCCTGCCGCCCTCGTGCCCCGGCTCGCCCGGGTCGACGAACTCCCCACCCGAACCTCGGGGAAAGTGGACCGCAACGCCTTGCCGTGGCCGCTCCCCGGCGCAGACGCCGACTCGATCGACGCCCTCGGTCTCGACCCCACCGCCGCGTGGCTGGCGGGGTTGTGGACGGACATCCTCGGCGCTCCCATCGACGGCCTGGACGACGATTTCTTCGAACTCGGCGGGGGTTCGCTCGCAGCCGCCCAGCTCGTCACCGCCATTCGTGCCCGCTACCCGGAAATGACCGTCGCACAGCTGTACGACCGGCCACGCCTCGGGTCCCTCGCCGTCTACCTGGACGAACTGGCTCCGACGACCGCTGCCACGCACCGCGTGGTCGCTCCGGTGTCCCGTCGCGCACAGTTCGCGCAGATCGTCGCGACCGTGCCGCTCATGACGCTCACCGGACTGCAGTGGGTCGTCTGGCTCGCGATCCTCAACAACGTCGTCAGCCTGGTCGTCGACGTGCCGTGGAGGGTCACCCTGTCGTGGTGGTGGACCGTGTTCGGTGCCGCCCTGTTCCTTACCCCTCCCGGGCGCATGGCGCTTGCCGTCGTGGGAGCGCGGCTGCTGCTCCGCGATGTGGTTCCCGGAAGTTACCCGCGGGGCGGCTCGGTGCACCTGCGACTGTGGACGGCGCTACGCCTGTCCGACGCCGTCGGAGCAACCAACATTTCGGGCGCCCCGTGGATGCGGAACTACGCTCGTGCCCTGGGAGCGAAGGTGGGACGAGATGTCGATCTGCACAGCCTTCCCCCGATCACCGGGCTCCTCGAACTCGGCGACGGCTGCTCGATCGAACCCGAGGTCGATCTGTCGGGTCACTGGGTCGACGGCGACCTCGTCCACATCGGCACCATCCGGGTGGGTGCCGGCGCGGCCGTCGGTGCCCGCTCGTTCCTCGCCCCCGGTGCGCGCATCGGCAAGAATGCCGAAGTCGAGGCCGGCTCCGCGGTGTTCGGGCGCGTGAAGTCCGGGCAGCACTGGGCTGGGTCGCCGGCCAAGAAGATCGGCAAGGCCGACCGTCCCTGGCCCTCGGAGGCACCACCCCGCGGAGCCCGCTGGATTCCCGTCTACGCCTTGACCTCCGTCCTCCTCGGCGGCCTGCCGATCGCGTCGATCGCGGCAGGTGTCGCGTTACTCGTGTGGTGGGTGCGCGACACCGCGACCGTCGCAGACGCCGTTCCCCGGTCCCTGGCGATGCTTCCGGTCGCGGCGTTGCTGACCATGTTCGTCTTCGCACTCACCACGCTGATCACCGTGCGACTGTTGTCGATTCGTATGACGGAGGGCTGGCATCCGGTCCGGAGCCGCGTCGGCTGGCAGGTGTGGGCCACCGAGCGTCTGATGGATTCGTCGCGCACCTTCCTCTTCCCGCTGTACGCGTCGATGCTCACGCCGGGCTGGCTCCGGCTCCTCGGCGCCGACATCGGCAAGGACGTCGAGGCGTCGACGGTGCTCATGGTGCCCAAGTTCACGAAGGTCGCCGACGGAGCCTTCCTGGCCGACGACACGATGGTCGCGTCGTACGAACTCGGGGGCGGCTGGCTCTACATCTCGCACGCCAAAGTCGGAAAGCGGGCGTTCCTCGGTAATTCCGGTATGGCGGCGCCCGGCCGTCGTGTCCCGAAGCACGGTCTCGTCGCGGTCCTCTCGGCCGCGCCCCAGAAAGCGAAATCGGGGTCGTCCTGGCTCGGCAGTCCCCCGGTGCGACTGCGCCGCGCTGCGGGTGACAGCGATGCGAGCCGCACCTTCGCACCGTCGCCGAAGCTGCGGATCGCCCGCGGTCTCGTGGAGACCTGCCGGCTCGTTCCGATGATCGTCACGTTCGGGATCGGGCTGGGAGTCCTCTTCACGCTCAACACGCTCGCGTCGCACTTCGGGTACCGGATCGCCATCCTGCTCGGCGGTGTGGTGCTGATGGCCGCCGGCGCGGTCGCGTGCCTGGTGACGATCGCGGCGAAATGGCTGATCGTGGGGCGCATCGGCCGAGAAGAACATCCGCTGTGGAGTTCGTTCGTGTGGCGCAACGAAGTATCGGACACCTTCGTCGAGACCGTCGCCGCGCCGTGGTTCGCCCGCGCGGCGACGGGCACCGCGGCCACGAACCTGTGGCTGCGCGCACTCGGTTCCACGATCGGACGCGGTGTGTGGTGCGAAAGCTACTGGCTGCCCGAAGCGGACCTCGTGACGCTGGGCGACGGCGCGACAGTGGAACGCGGGTGCGTTGTACAGACACACTTGTTCCATGATCGGATCATGGCCATGGACACCGTGACTCTCGGCGCCGGCGCGACCCTCGGCCCCCAGTGCGTCGCGCTACCCGCATCGGGGATCGGTGACGGCGCCACTGTCGGACCCGCATCTCTGGTGATGCGCGGCGACGTCGTGCCACCGTCGACCCGCTGGCAGGGCAACCCGATCTCGGCGTGGACGTCCCCGGGCGACTGGTCACCGCGGTGAAACCGATCAAGGCCGCGAAGCCGGTGCCGCCCGTGACCGCCGACCGTCCCCTCGACCCGTACCTTCCGACCAGCGGCAACCGCGGTTACCGCGTGTCGCGGTACGAACTCGATCTCGCCTACAAGATCATGGCGAACCGGTTGGAGGGCCGGGCCGTCATCATCGCGACGACCACCGATGTGCGGGGAAAGTTCGCACTCGACCTCGCACCGTCGATGCGCGTGTCCAAGGTGACGGTCAACGGGCGACGACCCGCCAAGTTCGTGCACCGCGGCGGCAAGCTCACCGTCACCCCCGCAGACGCCATCCCCGCGGGCGCGGTGCTGACCATCTCCGTCCAGTACGCCGGCACCCCCACACCGCTCCACACCATGTGGGGTGATGTCGGGTGGGAGGAACTCGAGGAGGGCTCGCTCGTCGCGAGCCAGCCCAACGGCGCTCCGTCGTGGTTTCCGTGCGACGACCATCCCGGATCGAAAGCGACCTACCGCATCTCGATCACCACGGACGCGCCGTTCCAGGCGATCGCGAACGGAACGCTCGTCCACAAGACGACCAAATCCAGCCGGACCACGTGGGTCTACGAGCAACCCGAGCCGATGGCGACGTACCTGGCGACCGTGCAGATCGGGCACTACGAGATGCGCGCGATCGCGTCGTCGCCGGTGCCGCAGTACGCGGTGCACCCGTCACGCCTGCGCGACGCGTTCGACAAGGACTTCGGGCGGCAACAGGAGATGCTCGAGTTGTTCACGCGCCTGTTCGGCCCGTACCCCTTCGCGCACTACACGGCCCTGGTGACCGACGACGACCTCGAGATCCCCATCGAGGCGCAGGGTCTGTCCACGTTCGGGGCCAATTTCTGCGACGGGCACAGGACCGAAGAACGGCTCGTGGCACACGAATTGGCTCACCAGTGGTTCGGCAACAGCCTGACTCTGTCTCGCTGGTGCGACATCTGGCTCCACGAAGGTTTCGCGTGTTACGCCGAGTGGCTGTGGTCCGAGAACTCCGGTGGGCCGTCTGCCCAGGCCCTCGCGGCCGACGCGTATCGCGGCCTTTCCCGCAAGCCCCAGGACATCCTCCTCGAGGATCCCGGCGCGAAGGACATGTTCGACGACCGGATCTACAAGCGCGGAGCGCTCACCCTGCATGCGTTGCGCCTGACTCTGGGCGACGACTCGTTTTTCACGCTTCTCCGGACATGGACGTCGGAGCATCGCCATTCCAACGTCACGACGACACAATTCAAAGATCTCGCTGCTCGCTTCTCCGACACCTCGCTGCGCCCCCTCTGGGATGCGTGGCTGGGCCAGAAGGAACTTCCGGCACCCCCGAGAATCTGATCGGCGGAGACTGGACGGTTCACGGCAGATCGACCTGCGACGCGAGCCAGCGACCGTCGACCAGTTCCATGGTCATCACGACGCGGCTGCGGTCGAGCCGCGGCTCGGGAACGAGTGCATTGGTCACGGACTGGTCGATGAACAACAGCACCTCGACCTTCGTCGGTGTCGCGGACTTGATACCCGACTCCACGACGACACCCTCGGCCTGCGCCTGATTGTCGATCAGCAACTGCCGGAGTTGCTCACTCGACTCCGCGTACATCTTCTCGAAGTCGCCGGTTGCCCCGTCGAGGACTGCGGCGAAATCACTCTCGAGGTCGGCACCGACCGAGGTGAGGGTGACGGCGTACTGCCGTGCGATGTCGGAGGCCTCACGGGCTGCGCTCTCGACGGCCTTCGCGTCGCGCAGTTGCACACCGAACACCGCGGCTGTCGCAGTTGCAGCGAGTGCGAGAACCACCAGCACCGCGAACCCTGCCCTGCGGAACGTCCGGGATACCGACGGCCGCCCGTCCCCGGCGGGGTTCGCCGGTGTCGTGCCGTCCGCCTGCGTATCCGGTGATTCGGTGGCGGTGGCATTTTCGGTGACGGTGGCCCTTTCGGTGCCGGGCACGTCTTCTCCGACTGTCGCGCTCTCGGTACTCATGTGCGTTCTCCATTCGGGCTTTCGGTAACCGGCTCAGTTGACGCTTTCCCAGGGCATGGTCGGACCGCCGTATTCGAGCGGAACCGTCCGAGGCCCGATGGGAGTCGGATCTGCGCGCCGACGCGGATCTGCACCCGGCGGCAATCCGGCCGCACCTTCCTCTCCCACAGGCCGCGGCGCATTGCGCGCGCCCCGAACGAGAGTCGACGGATCGGGGTTGTTGCAGTACGTGTACAGAAAAGGCTCGGGGAAACTCGGAATCGTCGGCGACTCACGCGGCAGGTCGTAGTCGCACGAATATCGAGGGTAGATGTTGACGAGAGCCCAGACGCCGTCGTCACGGAACGCCGTCATGAGCGCCTCCAGCGTGGACCCGTCCCGCTCGCTCGGGAAGAAGAACTCCTCGAGGGCGGGCACCCTCACGTACGCCATCTGCGCGACGGTGGTGAGATTGCCCAGCAGCTGCACCATCGTGGGCGAATTCTCGGCGATGATCGCGTCGGCCGCCGCCATCGTGTCGGGAGCCGTCTGCACGAACGACCGGAATCCCTCATCCATCGATTCGATTCCACCGAGCGTGTGCTCCATTTCTGCCGACACGGCCTGCAGGCCGGGCGCGGCGTCGGCAAGCGTCCCGAGCACGACCTTCCCGGTGCGCAGGAGCGTGCCCGTCTGCGGCAGCACTCCGTCGAGTGCCGAAATGAGAAACGTGCCGCCGTCGACGATGTCGGACAGTTTCCGGGGTCCTTCCGGTCCGACACCGAGTTCGTCCACGATGGTCTGCAACGACGCCGGATCGATTTGCGCGAGCATGCCGTCCATGTCGTGCATGAGCGCCGACAACGGGACAGGTGTGGTGGTGTCGTCCGACGAGATCTCCGCTCCGTCTTCGAGATACGGACCGTCATCGGTAGCGGGCCGGAAGTCGAGATACTGTTCGCCCGCGAGCGACAGTCCCGCCACCCGCACCTCACCACCGATCGGAATCCGGGTCCGGGAATCGATCTCGGCCAGCATGACAACGCCGTCGCCGGTCAGGTCCACGGAGGTCACACTTCCGACGGGTACACCACGGAGGGCCACGTCGCGCCCCGGAAGGATGCCGCCGGAATCGTCGAAATGGACTCGTACGCGGATCGTCCCGCCCGACAGCCCCAGATCGAAGACACCGAACACCAGATAGCCGACACCCAGGATTCCGGTCATCACGAGTGCCGCGAGCGACAACCCCAACCGATGGGCGTTTCCGATGCGGACCCCGGACACCACCCCGCCCGCAACCACGTCCGGTACTCGCCGCACTCCTGGCCGGTGGGTCATCCTCCCGCCTCCAGCCGGCCCTGCAGACGTGTCAGCGTGTACGTCAGCGTTCCCACGAAGGCTTGCCAATCCGTGTCGTCGGGCAACCGGCTTCCCGGATCGCCCGGGTGCCCCGGAATCGGCTCGGATCCGATCACCAACTGCTCGAGGTCCGCGTCGGTGTTCGCCGCCGTGCTGCTCGTGACTTTCATGATCGGTGCCAGCAATCTGTTGACGGCGGAGAGCTCGGCCTCCGGATCGGTCGCCGCCGCATTCAGCTCTGCCGCAATGCGGTTGATGTCTGCGATAATGCTGCGGGTATCGGTGTCCTGCACCGCCGGAAATCGCTGGATCTGCCGGCTGATGCGGTCGACTTGCGAGACCAGATCGAGCACCTGCGACGTCTCGGCGGCCACCACGTCCAGTGCGGGCCGCGCCGCGAGTACGACGTCGTCGATCGTCGACCGGCGCTCCGAGATCGTCGTGATCAGTTGATCCGTACGGACGAGCGTCTCCTCGATCTCGTCGGTACGTCGTGCGATCAGCCCGAGCAGTCGCGTCGATTCGTTCACGAGATTCGCGAGGTTGTCGCCACGTCTCCCGACCGCCTCCCCCAGACCGTTGACGATCTTCGTGAAATTGCGGAGGGCACCGCCGTTGACGAGAACCGATGCAGTGGAGAGCAATTCCTCGATGGTCGCTGCCGCCGAGGTCGAAGACAGCGGAATGGTGTCGCCTTCCCGGAGTGGCGTGGCGCCGGTGGCCTCGGGCGGCGGCTGCAAGGCCACGAACACATCGCCGAGGGGGGTGGCCGAACGAAGTTCGGCGGTCGTACCTGCCTCGACGGTCACGCCGCTCGCGATGCGCATCGTGACCACCGCTGTGTAATCCTGCACCACCATCGACGCGACTTCACCGATGTCGGCTCCCGACAACTTCACCTTTGCCTTCGTCGGCAGGTTCAACGCGTTCTCGAAAGTCGCGTGCAGTGAATACGACTCGCCGCCCACTCCTGGTTCGGGCAGTGGAAGATCCTCCAATCCGACGGAGCATGCCGTCGTGACGAGCACCGCCGCTCCCGTACCCACGACCGCCACCCGGCGCCACCACGAGCACATCATCTCGGAAGCCCCGCGATTCCCTCGAGCATCGAGGCGATCCCGAATCCCGGACCGAAGTCCTTCAGGGTGCCCGTGCTGCACCCGAGGTCGCGCATCTCGAGAAGAGTGCATACCTGGGACACGAGTTCTCCGTCGAAAAAGACCTTCTCGAGTTGCGCGTGTACCCGGGCGGCCCCGGTCTCCTGATCGATAGCGTTGTACGCGTTGTCCATCAGCAGCGGCGCAAGATCGAGAAACTCGCCGACCTCGTTGCGGTACTCGGCGAGCGCACGGGTGACCGCCTCCGCATTCGTCATCGTGGAGCGAATCGGTTCACGGTTGTCCTGCAGCAGAGAGGTCGCCTGTGCGAGAACCTCGTTGATGTGCGTGCCGGTATCCCCCCACCCGAGATTCGACTCGGCGAGCACCGCGCTCAGCCTTCCGGTCGCCTCACCGAACTCTCGGATATCCGCGTCGTTCGCGGCGGCGGTGCTGCTCAGGACGGAGAGGTTGTCGACGATCGCGGTCAGTTGGTTTCCGGTTGCGGCACCCTGGTCCGAACTCAGCTTCATCGCTTCGGACAGCCTCCCGAGTGCACTTCTGATCCCGACTCCGTTCCCTGCGGTCATGCCGACGCCGAGGTCGAGCAGACTCGATACCGGACCGTTGCCCTCACCGTCACCCTCGAGTTCCAGCGCCATCGTGTCGGCCATCGCCAGCAGTCTGTCGAACTCGATGGGAGTCCGGGTGCGGTCGAGTTCGATGGTGTCGTTGTCCTGCAGCACTTCCCCGCCCGCGTAGACGGGCGTGAGTTCGACATGCCGGTCCGTCAGCACCGAGGTGGACACGGCGACCGCCTGGACGTCCGCCGGGATGTCGGTATCGCCGTCGATCTCCATCGTGACGGCCACGTGAGTACCCCGGGCCTCGACGGTGGTGACCCGGCCGACCGCAATGCCGAGTACCGCGACCTCATTTCCCTCGTAGAGTCCTGCTGCACTGTCGAAGCGCGCGGTGACGGTGATCGAGTCCGGTTCGGCCGATATGCGTCCGGCAACGACAGCAGCCACGGCGACGACCATCGCGGCGATCGCGACTGTGACCAGAACGGTCCTCGATCTCATTCGCACTCCCCGAGGTAGGCGGTCAGGCTGGGGTCGCCGGTGTGACCGGCCAGAGCGCACATCCACGAATCGATCATCGGCCCTGCCGGTGCGGTGAAATCGACCTCGTTGGCCGTCCCCGACGCGTTCGCGAAGTTCCTGATCGGTACCGGAAGGATCTGAAGGATGTTGCGGAACAATGCGTCGTTGTTGCTCAACGTGTGCAGCAGCCCGCTGAGGCTCGCTATGAGCGAATCGATCTCCGTACGGTCGTCGACGACGACCGAGTGAAGGACCTCGACCAGTTCCGCCGTCGAGGTCAGCAACCGCTGGATCAGGTTCTGCCGGGACTCGAGTTCGTGCATCAGATCCCGACCGTCCCGCACGAGGGAACCCAGACTGTGTTGCTGTGCGCGCACGATGCTCGTCATCGACGCGGTGGCTTCCAGGATCGACCCGATCTGATCGCGTCGATCGGCGACGGTGCCCGACAGGCTCTCGATATTCGCCATCACCTGAGGCAACAGCGCGGGAACCCCGTCGAGTTCGGCGGAGAGCGTGTCGAGTGTCGTGCCCAGCCGTTCCGCGTCCACCTGCTCGAACGTCGTGGTTGCGTCGGCCAGGACGGCCTGCAGGTCGTAGGGGACCACGGTGTTCGAGAGTGGAATCCGGTTGTCCGGTAAGGGTGTTGCACCGGCCGGACGAAGTTCCACGTAACGGGATCCGAGCAGTGTGGTGAGCTTGATCGAGGCGATCGTGTCGACGCCCAGATGCACACCCCGATCGATGTCCATCTCGACGAGCACGTGTTCTCCGTCGAGCCGGGTGGCTTCGACCGTCCCGACCTGGATGCCTGCGATCGTCACCCCGTCACCGGGTGTGATCCGCGCGGCCTGCGCGAACTCGGCTTCGTATCGCACCGAGCCGAGTCCGGCACCGGAGACGACCACGGTGGCCGCCAGTGCCACGATGATGCCGAGGACCGTGAGGGTGCCGAGCAGGAGCGGACTTCGGTCCTCGAGCGTGGGCTTCCGCGCTCGCGTGGTTGCCGTCTTCTCCGGCATCATGCGCATCACCCGCACACCGGGGAGTACGTGGCACGGCCCTCGGGCGTGGCCTGCGCGACGAGCGTCGGAATGACGTTGCTCAGAGCGGGTATCAGCGTGACGTTGAAGTTGCACAGGTATGTGCTGAGATAGCTGCCGTCCTGGCTCACCCGGGCGAGGCCCTTGAGCAGCGCCGGCAGGTTCCTCCCGAAATACTCGAACTCCTCCAGGTTGTCCATGTAGTGCTCGGTGAATCCAGGCTCCCTGGCAAGCATGTCGTGCAGATCGGGCTGTATCTCCGCAGTCAGAGTGGCAAGGCGGTCGACGGTCGTGGCGATCGAGTCCATCGACTCGATCGTCTCGGTGCGCCTCGCCGACAGTTCCGCCAAGATCGCCCGCGCGCTGCCGATGACGGAGTCGACGTCCCCGCTCTGCGTCGCCAGATCGTTGATCACTCCGTCGAGATCGACGATGATGTCGCCGAGAATCCTGTCCGGCTCGGCCAGGGACTCTGCCAGACGGGATGTTTCGGCCACGAGCGTGGTCACGGATCCGGCGTCGCCCTGCAACGCAGCGATGATCGCTCCGGTGATCTCGTCCACCTGCTCCGGATCGAGAACGCTGAAGAGGGGTTCGAAACCGTTGAGCAGCACACTGATATCGAAGGACGGCTCGGTTCGCTCGAGGGGTATCTCGGTGTGTGCGGGAAGCGGGGTCGCGGACCCGCCGTCGCCGAGCGACAGACCGAGATACCGCTGGCCGATGATGTTCTGATAGGTGATCGCGGCTTCGGTGTTGTCGTACACGACCTGATCCGACTCGATGCGGAAGGCAACCCGCGCAACCGTGTCGTCGAGTTCGATCGAATCGATGCGGCCCACCCGGACACCGGCCATCCGCACGTCGTCTCCCACCCTGAGCCCGGACACGTCGCTGAAGACCGCGCTGTACGGTGTCGTCGAGCCGTTCACGCCGCGCTGGAGGGTAACGAGCACCGGCCAGGTCAGCGCGATGGACACGATCAGGAACAGGCCCAGGCCTATCAACGGTGTGCGGTAGCTCATCTCGGCGCTCCGTCCGCGTCGGGGATGATGCTCACGACGGCTCCACGCGCCACAGGGCCGAGAAGCAACTCGGCTGCGGCCGACGCATCGCCTCCGAGAATCTTGCCGAGGAGGTCCTTCTCCTGCTCGCCGCCGACCGGACCGACGTTTCCACCGACCGGCACGGTGCTGACGATCGGCGGCTCCCTGTCCAGGGACGAGATCGGCGGCGCTCCCGTGTCCGGTGCGGTGGCGCAGCTCGCACCCGCGAGGTCACCGTAGCGAGGACAGTCGGCTCGTGTGTACATGCGGTGCGGTGTGAACTGGAAGATGAACTTGCCCATCCCCCGCTCCTCGCCTTCCGGCCAGAAACTCTCGAACCATTTGTCGGAGATACGGCGCATCCTCACGGTGATCGGCGTGAACGCGGACGACCCGTCCGCCACTACGCCCAGTACAGGCGTCAACGCCGCCGTAACCCCCATCACCGTGTCCGCGTGTTTCTCCATGCCCGTTGCCAGCGAGGACAGGGTGTCGGCGCCGGCAGCGAGGAGGGTGTCCAGTTCGGCCCGCTGCTCGGTGATCGTGCGCATCGGAACGACAGCGTGATGGACGGCGTCGAGCAGGTCCGGCGCCGACTCGCTGAGCCCCCGCACGGCGTCCGACAGGGCAACCAGTGTCGACGGCCCTCCGTCCGGCGTGAGAACTGCTCCGACCTCCCGCACAATTCGGTCGAGTTGCGCCCCGGCGGTGACGATGTCGTCTCCACGCCGGTCGGTGGCCTCGGCCACGGCGGCGAGAACACCGAGAGTGTGCTGCATTTCGGCTCTCGCTGTCGCGGCTGTGATCTCGCGAAGCTTCGTCAGTGCGGTCTGCAACTGCACGGTCGACAAGCTGGTGTCCTGGAGGATCGTCGACCCGTCGTGCAGCGGTGGCGCCGCACCGTTGTCGACAAGTTGGACCGACGACACGGCGAAGACATTGCTCGGCACGACGCGGGCCGTCACAATGCCCGGAATACTCTGTGCGTACTCGGGTTTCAACGACATCAGTACGACCCCGGCACGCTCTCCCTCGGGCCGGCGAACGTCGCTGACCTCCCCCACGAGGACCCCGCGGAACTTCACGTCCGAACGGGCAGGCAGACCGTCCCCGATGTCGGACAATGCCGCCTCGACGTCGACCGTCTCCGTGAATCTGCCATCGACCTTCACGACCACGAGGACCACCAGCGTCACAGCGACGAGCAACGCGACGGCGCCGGCAGTGAACAGCCTGGTGGGGGTCATCTGCCCGGTATCGCTTTCCAGAATGATCGCCATCTGCTATCCCCCGAGCCTCGCACCCGACCCGATGCCCCACAGCGCGACCGTCATGAGGAGATTGACGACGATCATCGCGGAGATACTGGCGCGCATCGCGCGACCGGCAGCGGTGCCTACGCCCTGCGGCCCCCCGGAGGCATAGAACCCGTAGTAGCACTGGATCGTCGTCGTGATGATGACGAAGACAATCGTTTTGAGCAGCGAATAGAAGATGTCCGTGCCGCTGAGCACCAAGGCGAAATAGTGCTCGTACGTCCCCGACGAGACACCTCCGGTGAAACCGATGACGGCTTGCACCGCAACGTAGTTCACCGTGAGACACACGAGGTGCAACGGAACGACGGCCACGACCGATGCGAGTAGCCGGGTGGTGACCAGGTACGGGATCGAGCGGATCGCCAGTGATTCCATCGCGTCGATCTCCTCCGAGATCCGCATCGCACCCAATTGCGCGGTGAACCGGCAACCAGCCTGCGCCGCAAATGCGAGCGACGCCATGATCGGTGCGAGTTCCCGGGTGGTCGCAGTCGACGCCACCATTCCGGTCGCAGGCTCGAGGCCCAGCAGATGCAGTGCGTTGTAGCCTTCGATCGCCACGATCGCTCCGGCGGACGCTCCCAGGACGATGATCACGCCCGCGGTGCCGCCGCCGACGACGAGCGACCCGTTTCCCCACGTGACATCGGACAGGATGCGCAAGAACTCTTTTCTGTAGTGACGCAGCGTCACAGGGACGGCCGCGACCGCGCGGAGCAGGAACACGACCATGTGCCCGAGACGCTGAATCGATCTGGCCTGTGCCCTGCCTGCGACGACGAACGGGCGCGTGCCGCGAGGCACGTACCGGGAGGCCACTCAGAACCCCGTCCGCGGGAACAGCAGCACATACACCTGCGTGAAGACGACGTTCACGATCATGAGCAGAAGGATCGAGGCAACGACGGTCGCATTGACGGAGTTGGCCACTCCCGCGGGCCCGCCCCGGGTCGACAGACCCTTCTGGCACGCGACGATGGCGACGATGGCGCCGAACACTGTCGCTTTGATCATCGTCAGCACGAAGTCCCCGATGGTCGCGAACGAGGCGAAAGTCGACACGAAACTACCGGGGGTGCCGTTCATGACGAACGTGTTGAAGAGATAGCCCGAGAGAAATCCTACGAAGCACACCAGCCCGGTCAGGGCGAGCCCGACCACGACGGCAGCGACGAGGCGTGGAACGACGAGTCGGCGGATCACCGACAAGCCCATGACTTCCATTGCGTCGATCTCGTCTCGGATCTTTCGGGACCCGAGGTCCGCGCACACCGCCGAACCGGCCGCGGACGCCATGAGCAGGGCCGCGACCATGGGTGCTCCCTGCTTGATGACTGCCAGGCCGCTCGCCGCACCGGCAAGAGAGGTCGCGCCGACCTGGCCGGCCAGCAAACCGAACTGGATCGACAGGGTCACGCCGATCGGCACCGCGACGAACATCGTCGGCAACGCCGAGGCCGAAGCCATGAACGCGGCCTGCCGAACGAACTCCACGAACGGAAACCGCAGAGTGAAGACATCGATGAACAGATACTGGACAGCGCGGAAACCCAGGACGAATTGACCGCCCACGGTCTCGAGTGCGGCAATGGGGTGACGACGAAGGTATCCCCGTGCCCAACCACCGATCTCGTTGGCCGCAGGCGTCGCCATCACCGCTCACCTTGCGTTCCGGCGCCGACCGGACCGGAGCTCAGCGGGAACCGGCAGCGCGACGCCGATCTCGAAATGGTCTGTGCCACGGCCGTTCCCCCTCGACAGTGAGAAAGCGCGTGCGCGGCATTCGCCGGCACACCGAAAGCATCATCGAAAAGTGCTGCACGCGTAGGCATATCGGAGAAACTCGCAAACCGAAGCGATTCTCGGGCATATCGATTCGGGCGACGACCGTCGGGTCACCGACACGACGGCGCGCATCCAGGGGCAGGCTCGACGAC
Source organism: Rhodococcus sp. 7Tela_A2 (assembly GCF_049311045.1). Classification (NCBI taxonomy): domain Bacteria; kingdom Bacillati; phylum Actinomycetota; class Actinomycetes; order Mycobacteriales; family Nocardiaceae; genus Rhodococcus; species Rhodococcus sp. 7Tela_A2. The sequence goes on from NZ_JAXION010000026.1 coordinate 41,238, forward strand.
CCGCGGGCGACCGGACGTCGAGACGAGATCTTCCCGCTCATCAAGGTAGAAGACAATTCTCATTCATGCAATGGATGTTTTCGAATTGCTTGCCGGCGGTGGGCGCGCCGTCGGCGTTATCGCAGGTCGGAGCGACCGCGCACGTTGCCGATCGCCCGGTCGGCGGCCTCGTTCTCGAGGACTCCCAGGCACCAGTCGATGAGCTCGATGGTTTCGGCATGCCCCGCGGTGACGCCCAATGCCTCCTCCATGACGACGACACGGGAAATGCTCGTCATCAGGACCGACACCACCACGGCCGGAATCCTCGATACGTCGTACTCGGTGCGTGCGAGAACCTGCTCGGCCGCGGCCAGCTGACCCACGCGGAACAGTTCCGAGTAACGCGCGATTTCCGCACGCAAGGCGGGACGATGGCGGGCCAGCGCGATGAACTCCATGGTCACCGCAACGCCGGTCGAGTCGGTACTGAAGTTCCACAGCGCCCGCAGAGGGTGGGGCGCGTCCAGGATCGCTGCCTGGATCTGCAAGCCCTCTTCCGCACGACGCCGAAAGACCTCCATGAAGAGGTCGTCCATGGTGCGGAAGTAATAGTGGACCAACTGCGGTTTGAGGGCAGCCTTGTCTGCAACCCGGCGCGAAGTGACTGCGGCGTAACCGCTTTCCACCATCAGCTGCTCCGCTGCGTCGAGTAGCACCGAACGATTCTTCGCGTCCGGTGCACCTATCCGCCTGGACGACGTCATGCCCCACCTCCGTTTCGTCGCGGCGGGTCGCCGGTTCGGGCCATGGTAGCCGCGCAATACATGTGTCCTTGACCACATCTGCTGTCCCATGCTATCCATGTATCCAGCACTGCTAGGCAGGCGCTCAGCATCGGGCGAGGCTGACGTTGATCGGTACTACCGCAGTTGTGCACGTTCCCGTGCGCACGACGTCAGGAGACCCGATTGAACGACTTCGACTCGAAGGACTTCTTCACCGACCCGTCCTTCATTCCCGATCCACACCCCTACTTCGACCATCTCCGGTCCAGGTGCCCCGTGCAGTTCATCGAACCGCGCGGCGTTGTGGCGGTCACCGGCTTCGACGAATGCCTTGCGGTTCTGCGCGATACGTCGACGTACTCGAACATCAACGCCGCGACCGGCCCTTTCCCCGGTATGCCCTTCGAAGCGAACGGTGATGACATCACCGATCAGATCGAGCAGCACCGGCCCGAGATTCCGCTCAACGAGCACCTCGTCACCATGGACCCGCCGAAGCACACCCGGATCCGCAGGTTGCTCGGCGGTCTGTTCAGCCCGAGGCGACTCGAGGAGAACGAAGAGTTCATGTGGCGGCTCGCCGACCTCCTGATCGACACGTTCCACGGCGCCGGCAAGGTCGAACTGCTCAACGAATACGCGCAGCCCTTCGCGCTGTTGACCATCGCAGATCTCCTCGGTGTGCCCGAGGCCGATCACGCCGCGTTCGTCGCGCACCTGTCCACCCAAACTCCGGGCGCGATGGCCGAAGACGGCGCACTCGGCGCCAATCCTCTGGAATTTCTCGATTCCAAGTTCTCCCGCTACATCGAGTCCCGACGAGAGGAACCTGCCGGCGACGTCCTGTCGATACTCGCCGAGTCGACGTACTCCGACGGCGAGACCCCCGAAGTGGTCGAACTCGTACGCCTCGCCACGTTCCTGTTCGGTGCGGGGCAGGACACCACCGCCCGACTGATCACCGCATCGTTCAGGTTGATCGCCGAAAATCCCGATCTCCAGAAGCAACTTCGCGAAGACCGCAGTCTCATCCCGCAGTTCGTGGAAGAAGCCCTGCGCCTCGAAGGCCCGGTCAAGAGCGACTTCCGGCTCGCGAAGAAGACGACCACACTCGGCGGCGTCGACATTCCCGCGGGCACTCCGGTCATGGTGTCGCTGCCCGCCGGCAACCGCGATCCCCGGCGATTCCCCGAACCCCACGAGCTCCAGCTCGACCGCGCCAATGCCCGCGAACACATCGCTTTCGGACGAGGAGTGCATTCCTGCCCCGGCGGACCTCTCGCCAGGGTCGAGGCTCGCGTCACCGTCGAACGCCTCCTCGACCGCATGGCGGACATCAAGATCTCCGAGGAGAAGCACGGGCCCGCCGACGATCGTCACTTCACCTACGAGCCGACGTATATCCTCCGCGGCCTGGCTTCGATCCATCTCGAATTCACACCCGTCTAATTCGGCACCGGAAGGGCCGACTCATACAGCACCGCTGTCCGGTACTGCCGGGCAGAGAACGTCGACGCAACGTGGTCGCCGTCGACCACCGCCGGCTGCCCGACAGCCACGCGCAACAACTCGGCCTTCGTCACGGTGTGCATCCTGCCCACTGACCGGACAATGATCAATAAATACGAAAAAGGGACCCACTTGTGGGTCCCTTCGTTGAAACACAAATCGAAAAACACTTGCCCCAGAAACACTATCCATACAAAACACTGAAGGCCCCCAACACAGTTGGGGGCCTCCAGCAAACGGGTGTTCGGCGGTGTCCTACTCTCCCACACCCTGTCGAGTGCAGTACCATCGGCGCAATGGGGCTTAGCTTCCGGGTTCGGAATGGG
>NZ_JAXION010000027.1:0-42708 GCF_049311045.1 Rhodococcus sp. 7Tela_A2
CGACCGTCTCGGTCGCGGGCGGCACCATCGAACGCGCCAAGGTGGCTCTGACCAACATGGCGGCGGTGCCGATCCGGGCGCGTGGTGTCGAAGAATCGCTCGTCGGGCAGCCCGCCACGGCGGACACGATCAGGGCGGCTGCGGAGCGCGCGACAGACGGCACCGACCCCATGACCGACGGAAACGCCGACGCCGAGTACCGCAGCCATCTGGCGCAGGTGCTCACTCGCCGGGCGGTGACGACAGCAACGGGAATCTGACGTTTCCGACACCTTCACTATCCGAGAGGACGCAATGCAACTCGATCACACCCTGTCAGTTCCAGCACCCGTCGAAGTGGTCTGGACCGCCTTGCTCAACCCCGAGAAAGTCGCACCGTGCATGCCGGGGGCGAAGCTCACCGGGACCGAGGGGGACACGTTCACGGGAACGGTGAAGGTCAAGCTCGGGCCCGTGTCGCTCACCTTCAAAGGCACCGGACGATACGTCGAAAAGGACGAGCAGGCCCGCAAGGCGGTCATCGAGGCGAACGCGAAGGACACGCGCGGCAACGGCACGGTCAGCGCGACCATCACGATCGTTCTCACCGGCGACGGTGACCGTACGGACGGCACGGTCCACACCGATATGACGGTCACGGGCAAGCCTGCCCAGTTCGGCCGGGGGATGATCTCCGATGTCGGCGGGAAGATCCTCGAACAGTTCGCGTCCTGTCTGTCGAAGAAACTGGGACCGGAGGCCGCGGACTCGACGCCGAGCGAATCGACTCCCAACGAATCGACTCCCAACGAATCGGTACCGTCCAGCGCGCCGGCGGTGGCTCCGACACCTCCCGACACGACACCGGCCGGTGCGGGGTTCGTCGCACCCGTGGCGGGTGACGCCGCGCAGACCGCCACACCGGCACCCGCGGCCACGCCCGGTGCCGTCGCTCCGGCGCCGCCCGCGGATGCCGCCACCGGAACGGCGAATTCGGGCGCGGCGCACGCGACTGCCGATCCGCAACCCGAAGCCGAGGCTCTCGATCTCATGGAGTTCGCGCGAGGCTCTGTGATCCAGCGACTCGTGCCGGTGGGGGTGGTGGCCGCCGTGGCGCTCGTGGTCGGGGTGGTCCTGAACCGGACGTCCCGCCGTCGGCGCCGGAACCGTTCAGCGTGCAGTGGGTGCCGCAAGAAGTGACCAGATCCGGTCCCGGGACAGCGGTAGTTCGTGTGGCCGCACTCCGATCGCGCGCCGGACCGCGTTGGCGAGCGCGGGGGCGACGGGATTGAACGGCGCCTCGCTCATGGACTTGGCGCCCATCGGCCCCATGGTGTCGTAGGTGTCTGCGAAGTACACCTCGGTGCGGGGCACATCTGCGTACTGCGGAATGTGGTAGTTCCGCAGCGTCGCGGTGACGACGGTGCCGCTGGCATCGGTGACGAGTTCTTCGTACATCGCGACGCCGATGGCTTGGGCGACACCACCTTCCACCTGGCCCCGGCACTGCTCGGGGTTGACGACGACACCCGCGTCGGCTGCCTGGACGGACTGCAGGATGCGCACTTCACCGGTGCCGATGTCGACCGCGACGCGAAACCCCTGCACGTTGAACGACAACGAGCGGGGGAGCCCGCCGTGGCTGCCTTCGGCGCGCAGGGTCCCGCCCGCCGCCTCCAGGAGGTCCGCATACGGCACCTCTGTGCCGCCCACCTGGGCTCCGCCGGCCGTGAACTCCACGTCGTCGGGTGATTCGCCGGTCAGTTCCGCCGCCCATTTCGCCATATCGCCGCGCAGCGCGTGGGCCGCGGCGTGCAGGGCCTTCGCCGCGACGACCGTTCCCGACGATCCGTACGCGCCCGTATCGTGCGTCGTGACGTCGGTATCCGACTGTTCGACGCGGATCCGGTCCGGCTCGGTCCCGAGCACCGACGCGGCAATCTGTGTGTGCACGGTCGTCGTACCGTTCCCGAATTCCGCGGTACCGACCCGGGCGACGAACGTACCGTCCGGCAGGAGTTCGATCGACGTGTCGGCGATGTGCCCGCCTGGCGGGTTCGACGCGATCATCGCCAACGCCATTCCCTCGCCGACTCGCCACCGTGGACCCTCCGGCGCGGGTGGCCCGTCCGCACGCGACATCGCACTGCGCACGAGGTCGAGGCACTGGTCGAGGCCGTAGCTTCCGAACCCGAGGTCGGCGCCCTCGGGATGGGCGGCGCCCAGTTCGTCGCCGGGAACCACCACGGGGCGGCGCCGCAACTCGTACGGGTCGAGGTCCAGTTCCAGGGCGAGTTCGTCCATTGCGGACTCGACCGCGAACACCACCTGTCCGAGACCGTATCCGCGGAACGCGCCCGACGGCCGGTTGTTCGTGTACACCGACCGGCCGTCGACACGCTTGTTCGGGCAGCGGTACACCTCGACCGATTCGCCGCACCCGTGGAACATCACGCTCGCCGAATGGTTGCCGTACGCGCCGCCGTCGTTGAGGACGTCGATGGCGAGGGCCGTGAGGATCCCGTCGGCGTCCGCGGCCACGGTGACGTCGACCCGCATGGGATGACGACACGGCGCGACCGTCAACTGGTCCGCCCGGGTGAACTCCCACCGCGCCGGGCGTCCGGTGCGCAGGACGGCCGCCGCGACGACGTCCTCGACGAGCATTTCCTGTTTTCCGCCGAATCCCCCACCCACGCGGGCGGTGAACACCCGGACGCGGTGACGCTCGAGCCCGAAGATCCGGCACAGTTCGTCCCGGACGAGGAACGGAACCTGGGTGGAACTGCGGATCACCAGCCGTCCGTCGTCGTCGAGCCATCCGACGGCGCCGTGTGTTTCGAGATGGGTGTGCTGGACGCGCTGCGTCTGCCAGCGCCCGCGCACCACGGCCGCAGCCGCGGCGATGCCGGCTTCGACGTCACCACACCCGCCGTGCACCTCTCCGATGAGGTTGCGGGAGGCATCGGCGATCCGCGCTTCCGGCCCCTTGTCACCGTGCAGCAGCGGGGCACCGGGTGCCGCGGCCTCGTCCGGGTCGAGCACGAAGGGCAGGACCTCGTATTCCACGCGGAGAAGCCGGCAGGCCTCCTGCGCTTGGGCTTCCGTCTCGGCGACGACCGCCGCAACCCGTTGCCCGACGTATCGAAGCGTCCGGTCGAAGAGGTAGGTGTCGTCCGGATCTTCTTCCCGGTTCTCGTGTCTCGCTGTCGAATATGCGAACTCGGGGGCGTCGCGCCAGCACAGGACCGCGTGCACGCCCGGCAGTTGTTCCGCTGCGACGGTGTCGATGGACACGATCCGGGCGTGCGGGTGCGGGCTACCCAGCGTCGCGATATGCAGCACGCCGTCGACGACGGTGTCGAACGTGTACGGCTCCGTACCGGTGACGACCCGCGGGCCCGCAGGTGCGGGATGGGATGCACCGAAAGCTTTTCCGCATGTCTTCCCGACGTTGCCGACGCCGCGCAGCGCATCGTCGACGGAACGATATCCGGTGCAGCGGCACAAGTTTCCTTTGAGCCGGCGCGGAAGGTCGTCGAGGTCGGACTCGGTGAACGTCGAGGCCGTGACGATCATGCCGGCGGTGCAGAATCCGCATTGGAACCCGGCGGCGTCGACGAACCGCTGTTGCAGGGGATGCATGTCGTCGGGCGTGCCCAGACCGGTCACCGTGGTGACCGCGCGCCCCTCGGCCCGGACGGCGGGATAGACGCACGAATGCACCGCCTCACCGTCGACGAGCACCGAGCACGCGCCACAGTCACCCGTGTCGCAGCCCTTCTTGACCTCGAAGTGTTCGTGGTCTCGCAGCATCGTGCGCAGGCACTGCCCGGGGCGGGGAGCGGCGTCGACCTCGTCACCGTTGACCGTCAGTCTCATGACAACTCCTCCCGGACTTCCTGTGCCAGAACGGCTGTGACCGCCCTGCGCCACTGGGGGGTCCCGTGGACATCGGCGTGGTAGGCGTCCGCGGCGACGGTAGAGGTCAGTGCTGCCTCGAGGTCCGCCGCAGCGGGCAGATCGGGGAACCTCAGCACGTGGGGACGGGTGGTGGCAGCGGTCACCGACAGGGCGAACGCACCGTCGGCGTCGCGCCGACCGATGACCACGGCACCGGAGCGGCCCAGCGGAGACAAGGCGATCTTCCGGAATGCGGTGCGTGAGGACAGCTTCGGTGCCTCGATACGGATACTGCGCAGGATGTCTCCGTCGTGCAGGAGGTTGCCGCCGACGCCGGTGACGAACTCCGCCACCGGCAGTCGTCGCTCACCGCCCCCTCGGGACCAGATCACCGCGTCGGCGTCGAGCGCGACCGCGAGGGAAATCATGGCACCGGCGGGCAGCGACAGGCAGATGTTGCCACCGACGGTGGCACGCTTCCAGATCTTCCACGAGGCGAGCAGGGCGTCGGCGCACTGCCCGAACAATGGTGCGGCCTGCCACGTCGTGGTCTCGGAGAGCCTCGAGAGTTCCTCGACCGTGCAGGTCGCGGCCACTTCGAGGCCGGGGTCGTCGATCACCGTCGCGGGCCAGCCCAGCCCCGACAGGTCGACGAGGCGACGCGCGTGTGGTTGCGGTTCCGAGAACAGCCACGTGCCGCCTCCGACGAACGCCGTGCCCGGTCCCCAGGTGAGATCCTCACGTGTCCGCGCCACGGTGTAGTCCGTCACGGTGTGCAGATCCATGGCGTTACCCCGCTTTGGAGACGAGGCGGGTGTGCGCGTCCGCCACGCCGCGAGCGACGACGTCGGTGTCGACGGTGAGCACCCGATCGTTGCGTACCACCTCGCGTCCGTTGACGAGAAGCAGATCCAGGGGAGGCTGCGACCCCAGTACGAGCGCCGCGACCGGGTCCGCGATCCCGGAATGAGCGAGTGTGTCGAGCCGCCACAGAGCGAGATCGGCGAGCTTGCCCACCTCGAGAGAGCCGATCTCGTTCTCACGACCCAGGACGCGCGCACCGCCGATGGTCGCGAGCGCGAGACTCTGCCGAACGGTCATTGCCCGCGGTCCGCTTCGAGCGCGTGCGAACAGCGCGGCGTGGTGGGCTTCTTCGAGCATGCAGCACGATTCGTTGCTCGCCGCGCCGTCCACCCCGAGTCCGAGCGGAACTCCTGCCGCGTAGAGGTCGGCGGCGCGCGCGATACCCGCACCGAGACGCGCGTTGGATGTCGGACAGTGCGCCGCACCCGTGCCCGAGGCCGCGAGCACCCCGATGTCGCGGTCGTCGAGATGTACTGCGTGCGCGTACCACACATCCGGCCCAGTCCAGCCGAGAGATTCCATGTACTCGACCGGGTTGCACCCGAACCTCTCGAGGCAGAAGTCCTGCTCGTCGAGGGTTTCCGCAAGGTGCGTGTGCAAGCGGACGCCGAGATCGCGGGCGAGCACCGCGGACTGTTTCAGCAGTTCCCCGGTCACGGAGAACGGGGAGCACGGGGCCAGCGCGACGCGGAGCATCGAATCGAACGACGGATCGTGCCACCGCTGGACGGCGTCCTGACTGCCGGCGAGGATCGCGTCGAGGTCCTCGACGATGTGATCCGGCGGGAGTCCCCCCGCGCTCGCGCCCAGGTCCATCGAACCGCGGCAGGGGTGGAACCGGATACCGACCTCTGCCGCCGCGGCGATCTCGGCCCCGAAGACGTCACCCCCGTCGCGGGGGACGACGTAGTGATGATCGGTGCTGGTGGTGCATCCGGTCTTCAGCAGGTGCGCGAGGGCACCCTTCGCCGCGACATGCACCATATCGGCGTCGATGCCGCCCCAGATGGGATACAGAGTGGTCAGCCACTCGAACAGCGTGTGATCGACGGCCAGACCGCGGGTGATCCACTGGTAGAGGTGGTGGTGGGTATTGACGAGCCCGGGAGTCAGAATGCATCCGGCGCCGTCCACGATCTGCGCGTCGTCGTACCCGAGCGGTTCGCCGTCGCCGACCGCGACGATCCTGTTTCCGTCGACCACGACGTGACCGCTGCGGTATTCGGCGCGACCGGCATCCATCGTGACCACGTGCGCACCACGGATCACGATCGGTCGGGTGGTAGGGCGAGTGTGCACGGTTGCTCCTCACGTCGGCGGGCACCTACCAGTGAACTCCTGCTCGAGACGCAACACCCCGGGCACCGTGTACGAAACCGCAACGAAATGCCCGCTTCGTATTGTGCGATCGTCCAAAGGCCCGCGCACGGAGGTGGTGCAGTGCTTCTTCACGATGTACTCGACGATGCCGAACTCGGAATCCGGGTTCTCCACGGCGACCCCGCGATGCTCGAACGGCCGGTACTGCGAACCTGTACCACCGATATGCCCGACCCCACCCGGTACGTCAGCGCGGGGTCGCTGGTGTTCTCGGGGCTGGTGTGGCGGGCGTCTGCCGAAGACTCGGATCTGTTCGTCAAACACCTCGCGCGCGTGGGCGTGACTGCGCTCGCCGCGGGGGAGGCCCTGCTCGGTGAGGTGCCCGAGGACGTGGTCGCCGCGTGCGCCCGGCATCGGCTGCCGTTGCTCTCGGTCCCCGCGGACGTGCCGTTCAGCCGGATCATCGAGCGGATGACCGCACGCATGTCCGGCGCGCGCATGGACCGTCTGCAGAACGGACTCGCGCGGCAGCGGCGGTTGCTCGAAGCGGTCGCCGACGGTCGCAGCATCGGCGACCTGCTCGACCGCACCGCCCAGGAATTCGGGGCGCAGGCGTGGCTGCTCACCGCCACCGGAGTGCCTCTCGCCGGCGCGGCACCCCTCGACGACGACATCGTGGACCGGCTCGTCGCGGCGGCCTTGTCCGCCGAGCGGCTTCCCCACGCGACCGCCGACTACACGGTGCTCTCCGTGGGCGGTGGCCTTCGCGACCGCACATCCTGCTGGCTGCTGGTGGTACGGCACACGGGCGACGCGCGCGCGGACTGCCTCGATGCGTTCCGGGAACTCGCCACGGTGGCGGCACTCGACCGGGTTCGCCGAGACGAACGCCGGCGCACCGCCTGGGACGCCGGAGACAGTTCCGGGCTAGTGTCCACTGCGGCAGCAACATTCGATTCGGGACGTCCACTTGTCGCGGTGGTCGCGCGCCGGGTGCCCCACGACGACCGGGCCGCTGCGGCCACCGCCGAACGGCTACGGGCGCTTCGCGACACGCTCTGCGACGCACTGCCGGGGTGCGTGAGCGCGCTGGACGGGGACCGGGTCGTCCTGACCGTCGCCGGCGACGCCGACGAGGTTCACGCAGTGCTTCGTCGGCGGCTCGCCCGAGTCGTCCCGGCGCTCGAGCGCACGCGATTGCGGGTGGGCACGAGCGCCACGTGCACGCTCGGATCGCTGGCGGGTGCCGTCGCCACCGCCACCGCGCTCGCCACGGACGACGGTGACATTCGCGAACCGGTGTCCGTGCGCACGGCAGCAATGGACTCGGCGGCGGAGTTGTTCTCCGCGGTACCGGACAGGTTGCGTCACGATTTCGCTCAACGGATTCTTGGGCCGGTGCTCGATCACGACCTGTCCACCGATAGCGGGCTTCTCTCCACCCTCGAGGTGTTCCTCGCATGCAGTGGCTCGTGGCGACGCACCGCAGAACGAATCCACGTGCACCTCAACACGGTCCGGTACCGAATCGGCAAGGTGGAGAAGCTCACCGGGCGCGATCTGTCCCAGATCGATGACAGGCTCGACGTTTACCTGGCGCTCCGGATGCTGCAGGTGCAGGAGGCTTAGGCGAGGCGCGGCAGATCCCCGCTCAGGCGGTCGGGGGCAGCGGGCGGTAGATCTGCGGCGTCCGCAACCGGCCACCGAAGGGGATCGGCGCCGAGCTGCAGGAGTTGCTGCACCTGCTCGTAGCACCACGGCGACACGTCGCGGGTCCCGTCCACCACCGCGTCCGCGAAGGCGGTCCACTCCACCCAGTCGACACCGCACACCTCGGCCGGGTCGGGAGCCGGCTGCGATCCCCGGTACAGGGCCCGGTAGACGGGGCAGATTTCGTTCTCGACGATCCCGTTGTCCATCACCGCCCTGTACCGGAAGGACGGGAGCACAACGCCGACGTCGTCGAGTTCGATACCGAGTTCTTGGCCCAGCCGCCTGCGGACAGCGAGTTCGAGCGGCTCCTGCGGCGCCGGGTGACCGCAACAACTGTTCGTCCATACCCCGGGCCACGTCCGCTTCTCCAGGGCGCGCCGGGTGATGAGCAGACGGCCGTTCTCATCGAAGACGTACGCGGAGAAGGCGAGATGCAACGGCGTTGTCGCGGTGTGGACGGTTGCCTTCGGTTCGGTGCCGACGGCGCGCCCCGCCTCGTCGAGCAGCACTACTTGCTCCATGGTGTTCCTGTTCTGTCCGTTCCTCGTCGTGAGTGGGTCCGCTCTCCACTCGACCGCTGACCCACGCTCTTCGCTGTCCTCGACCGCGTACGGAAGGTGGTCCATCCGGCCTCCGCCAATCGTGGCGCGGCGACGGCGAGGCGCCTCCGCCGGGAGACGCGTGCCCGCTGATGAAGTACACGATATCCGCCGTCCTCGACCTCCCGGAGAATGTCGCGGTACAGCACGAACGCTGTGCGCATCCCCGGGCGTACCGATCGATCGAGCATGTCGATCCCCGGGTCTGCCTCGCGGTACACCGACCGGGTGTGCGCGATCAGGTGCGCGAGTGCCCGCTCGAGCCTGGCATCGTTCCGGCCGGTCGTCCGGCAGTATCGGAGAAGATCCTCGTCGACACCGAAAGCCTTCAACTCGTCGGTCGGCAGGTAGATCCGGTCGCGGTCGAGGTCTTCGCCCATATCCCGGATGAAGTTCGTGAGCTGGAAGGCTTCGCCGAGTGCGGCGGCCGGCCGCGCAGCCTTGTCCCGATCCGTCTCCGTACCCAGGATCGGAAGCATCTGCAGACCGATGACGGCCGCGGATCCGTACATGTATTCCGACAACTCGTCCATCGTGCGGTAGCGCGGGCGGAACATCACGGTCCCCGGTATGTCCATGCGCATCGAATGCAGGAAGGCATAGAAGTAGCTGTGCGGAATGTCGTACCGCGCGGCGGTATCCACCAGCGCTCCGAGCACGAGATCGGGCCGGCTCCGCCCCAGAGGTGCGCCACCGAAAGCGGCCCGGATCCGATCCTCGAAGGCATCGACCTTCGCGGCGGCCGCCCGATCGGAGTCGACCTCGACATCGACGACGTCGTCGACCATCCGCGCAAACCCGTAGAGAGCATGTACGCCCGCACGCTTGGATGCCGGAAGGAGCCTTGTCGCAAGGAAATAGGTCTTCCCGTGGCGCTCGTTCAGTTCGCGGCACACCCGGTACGCCTCGTGCAGTCCGGGATCGATTCCGGCGAGTTCACCCATGCTCGACTACCTCCTCGGAGCGCACCGACTGTGTGACGGCGGTCCGACGCGGCCGCTCGCTCGTCGCCGATCCGACGATCCGCTCGGCGGCAAGGCGCCCCGACACGAGCACGGTGGGTACTCCGACGCCGGGGGTGGTACCCGAGCCCGCCAGCACCACATTGTCCACGCCGCCGACCATGTTCTTGCGCCGGAAAGGTCCGGTCTGGCGGAAAACATGGGCGGAGGAGAACGGACTGCCTTCGAGCATGCCTTTGTCGCGCCACGTCTGCGGGGTATCGAGGTGGTCGACCACCATCGCAGCGGTCAGGCCGCAGTAACCCCGCTGCTCGAGGACGATCTGGATCTCTCGCAGGTAGGGCACGGCGCGGCGGTTCCAGTCGATGGGCGCGGACGCGAGGTTCGGGCACGGCGCCAAGATCGACACCGGTTCGCTGAGGACACCGTTACGCACCATCCGCAAGGCGGGGTCGGTGACCGCCGGGCGGGTGATCAGCAACGACGGGTCCTCCATCAACTGTCCACGGCCAGGACCGGCGGTGATACGTGCGAAGGTCTCCGCCCACTGCTCGCCGAAATCGATGGTGTGGTGCGCGCTCGACGGCCACGACTGCGTGACCTCGGTGGGAACGGTGCCGTGGAAGACGACTGCGGACGGCGACACGACGGAATAACCCCGCTTCCTGCCGCTGCTCGTCACACCGGCCCGATCGAGCAAGCGGTCGACGATCGGGAGGTCCGGGGTGAGGACGAGTGCGTCGCACTCGACACGGCGACCGTCGGACGTCAGGACGGCCGTCACGCGATCGTTGCGGATCTCCAGTTCCGACACTTCGGCCGAGGTGTGGAGCGCTCCGCCGTGACGGGTGAGCGCATCGGCCATGGACTCTGCGACAGCCGACATTCCGCCCGCGGGGAAGTAGACCCCGAGCGAGGTGTCCATATGGGCGATAGCGCCGTACACACCGAGCGCTTTCGACGGGGCGACCCCGGCGTAGAGCGACTGGAAGGTGAAGATCCGGCGTAGCCGATCGTCCCGGACGAACGAGGCGATCCGGGAGCCCAGGCGGCCGAAACCGCCGATCAATGCCAGCCTGGCGGTATCGCGCAGCGCTGCGCGCGACCCGACGAGGTCGAGAGGCGAATCGAAGTTCGACGCGATGTACCGGTCGAACTCCGTATCGAAGATGCTGGCGAGCCAGCCTCGCAATCGGCGATAACCGTCGACTTCGCCTGGACCGCAGACTTTTTCGACTTCGGCGGACATCTCCGTGGGATCGGCGTACACGTCGAGAGCACTGCCGTCGGCGTAGCGAGCGTGGTAGCTGGGAGACAGTGCGCTCAGTTCGACTGTGGGAGTCGTGGAATCGAACGACTCGCCGACCGCGGCGAGCGCATCGGAGATCAGGTCCGGCATCGTGAGCACGCTGGCGCCGTTGTCGATGGTGTAGAGGGGCTTGCCGGAGTCGTCGTACACCGGATAGGTCCCGACCCGGCCACCCACCGTGTCGTCGCGCTCGAGCACGGTGACGCGTTTACCCGCGCCCGTAAGGTACAGCGCCGCAGCGAGACCGGAGAGTCCTGCCCCCACCACGACCACGGAATCGACGGGCCCGGGGATCGTCTTCATGATCGGCCACCCATCGGCACGACGGTATCGACTCGGCTGGGTATCGCGCTGGTCATTCCTCGGCTCTTCTCTCCCGGAGCGGGCATAGTCGTTGCGATCATGTCTTCACCGTGGCCTTTCCGGCTCGTCGAATGCGCATGGCCACCACGGGGACACCCACGACCCCCATGACACAGAACCCGTAGAGCGCGGAATAGCGCAGTTCGTCGCCCTCGAGCAGGAACGCGTGCGCGAATGCCGATCCGAGCCAGGTCCAGAGGAACAGCACCAGCGGTGCCGCATCCGAGATTCGCCGGCCACTCGTCCTGGGCGACTCGGCGCGTCCTCCCACCCTGTCGACGACGATCGCCATGATCAGAGCGGTAGCGAACCAGCCGAGGTAGTTGGTGTACGGGATGAACGGAATGCCGGGTAACCCGGCGTTGCCCGAGGTCCAGGTCCACTGACCGTCGGTCACCATCTGGGTGTCGAGGTACAGATCCCACCCCACCATCCCCACGGCAACCACGAGGACCCGCCCGAACGCTCGCCTGTCCGGCGGCACCGGGGAATGCCGGAGGACGTAGGACGCGGCACACCAGATCGGATAGAAGCCGGCGGTCCACGCCAAGGGGACCACCGCCGGAACGCCCACGATCTCGGGCCCGAGCCGTCCGGTCGCATAGAAGTAGCTTCCGAAAGGGAACCCGGTCGCAGTGCCGACGATCTCGGACACGAGACCGAGTCCCGCGGTCGAGGCGACCAGCACCACGGCCCACACGGGACCCCGTGTGACGGCGGCATGCACCACCGACGCGGCGGCGAGCAGGAGCACCACCGCCACGGTGACGGCATCCCTCGACGTGCCGGAGACGAGGGGATAGACGATCTGGGCGAGCAGCGCGCCCGCGACGATCCCCCACACGACGCGGTTCATCGACGCACGCCGGTCGACTCGTCCTCACGCACGTCCGTGCGGTTCACCCCGACGGCGATCCTCGTACCGCGGGGCCGATGCGGCGGGACCACACTCATTGCTGCCGCCGCTCGTCCGGGGCGTTCGTGTCCTTACCCGAGTCCTCGACGGAGTCGGCCGACACGGCGGGATCCACCCGTTGGGCGTCCATGAACATTTGCAGAAACCCGATACCCGAGGTGTACGGGCCGTGATGCCGGGGGGAACCGGAGGCAGAAGGGGACATGAGAGGCCTCATCTCACGCCGGCACGACGGTGAGCGACCACGTGTCGAACTCGACCAGCGGGGTGAACTGCCGGAAAACCGGCTTCTACCAGTGCGCGCATGTGGGCCACCTCGTCTCGCTGCCACCGTGCCGACGCGTTTCGGAACGGAGACGGTCCTGTACCGTCTGGCAGCGATTCGGAGCCGGGGTACGAACGGATGGGTACGCGTCCGAAAAAGTCTCCCGGCCACCCGGTGACAACGAAAAGTGGGGGGGGGGGGGGGGGCCGCCCACCCCCCCCCCCCCCCCCACTCCGTGACGCCCTCACGTCGTCACATCCAGTCGACGAACCGCTCCCACGCGCTTCCGGCCTCGGGTGCGTCCTCCCGCTGAACCGTCGCCTGGATCAGGCCGTAGGGCCGGTCGTCGGCGTGGAATACCTCGTTCGAGTTCGTGACTCCGAATCTTTCGAGGTCGTAGACGAAATGATGCTTGTTGGGCGCCGACATGCGAATCTCCGCGATCACCGGATACTTCTCCAGCACTGCCCGGCCCATCTCGAAGAGAGTTTGTTGCAGTGCCTTCGATTGAAGGTTCGCAAAACGCTCGAGCATCGTGGCCTTGATACCTACGTAGGTGACATCCCAGTCGACGTCGTCGGTCGTGAATCGCCACTGTGCGACCAGACTGGTTGCCATCACACGGTCGGCAGTCGGTTCCAGGACCGTGTACGGGTCGGTGAGAAAACCCGAGAATTCGGATCCGGTCGACTTGAGTACGACGAGATCCTTGACTCCGCCGATCACCCACTCCCGTCGCTCCCGCCCGGTTCCCTCGACCGTCACCGAAACCGTGCGGACCTCCGGTCCGGTGCGGGTCCACGTGTGATCGTGTTCGACACCGTCGATCGTCACCCGTTGCCACGCGTAGTCGTCGATCTCGACGCGGGCGGCGCGGACTGGTTCGACGTCGTCGACGAAGTGCCGCGCGAGTTCGAGCGCGTAGGTTTCGACGAACTCGACGCCCTTGCTCTTCGCGTACGCGTACACCGTCTGCTTCTGTGTGTCGGTCGGGAGCACCGCACCTTGGTCGCCTTCGAGGTGTGCCGCGTCGAAGTCTCCGCGGAGGCAGGTCGACACGTTGAGGTCGCGGATCTCGTGGCGGGCAGTGTCCCGATAGATCCGTACCACGCGGTTCTCCGCCTTGCCGTAGCGGTTGGCGCCCAGCACGATCTTTCCGGTCAGTTCACTCACGGGTCAGCTCCCTCGATAGGTGGAGTAGGAAAAAGGCGACAGCAGCAGTGGCACATGGACTTTGCCGGCACCGCCGACCCGGAAGGTGACGGTAACCTCCGGGTAGAAGGTCTCGGTGTGCCGCCGCGCAAAGTACTCGCCGGTGGCGAAGGTCAGCGTGTACGTACCGGGTTCCAGTGCGGGAACCTGGAATTCGGAAATTCGCCCGTCGTCGTCGGTGCGAGCACTCGCGAGTTCCGCTCCGGCGGACGAGAGCGTGACCTCGACTCCGGAGGCCGGCGCTCCACGGGTGGCGTCGAGAACGTGGGTGCTGACGGTGCTCACCTCACACCTTCCTTTCCTGATTCGACGGAATCGTCGGTGACGAGCAACTCGAGTCTCGATCGGTTGATCTCGGCAAGCGTCGCTCGCGTCTCGCGCCACTCGGTCTCGGAATCGTGAGTGAGGCGCCGCTGCAGAATCGACAGGAGTTCGTCCGCGGATCGTCCTGCGGCACGCACGAGGTACACGTGCCCGAAACGCTCCTCGTACTTGCGGTTACCTGCCACCAGTGCATCGCGGATATGTGCGTCCGCGCTCGCGACCGATGCCTGCTCGCGCTTCGACGATGCGTGGTCCGACCGTTCACCGATCCGTGGGTGCCCCGCGAGCGCTTCGGCGAGATCGTCCCGAGTCAGCGCCGCTGTCACCGCATCGGACGCGCGCAGCAGCGCGGCGCGACTCAGGTAGGGGCGGCCTTGCACGAGTCGCTCGGTCCACGTCCTGCTGGAACAGCACTCGGACAGGGCTGCGGCTGCGTCACGGGCACAGAGCGCATCGAAGTCGGCACAGGTGTACGGCACGGCACTCCTCTCTCTCGTCACCACGATCGCGGATGAAGGGAGCCGGCGGTGCCGTACGCGCTACAAACTTCCCGAGACGTGGTCTCCGGTCGTTTGGACGATCCGACAAACGCGGATCGGCGGAGAGAATTCGTGGCCGAGGCGCCTCGGTCAGGCCGGTTGCCCGGCGGGAACGCGTAGTCGCTGCGACGCATCGATTTGGGCACGGAGCCACACGTGGGCGGGATCCGATTCGGATTCCTCGTGCCAGACTGCATATTCGCTGAGCGGAGGCAATTCGAAGGCGGGCTCGAGGATCCGCAGGGACGCCACTCCCGCGATTCGTTCAGCCATTCTCTCGGGCAGGAGCGTGACGAACACGGTGTGTTCGAGCGCGAAGGGGAGCACCGCGATACTCGTCGTGGACGCCCCCGTCCGTGTCACGATCCCGGCGCGCAACAACGCTCGCGCCAGAGCCGTGTCGTCGTCGTACTGCAGATACGACAGGAACGGATAGTGGGAGAGCACGTCGCGATTCAGTTCCGTCCCGATGTACGGATGCCCGGACCAGACGGCGCCCACGTATCTGTCGGTCAGGACCTCGGTGCGCCGGCACCGCTCGAACTCGGGTGCGTCGAGAAGGTGTTCCGGCAGCACCGCGAGGTCGGTTTCGTGCCGGTGGAACGCTGCGAGGGACGCCTTGGTGAGGGGACGCAGATCGAATCGCACGTTGGCCGGGTGCCCCCGCCGCATGAGCATGCGGAGCAACGTGACCTCGGCGTAATCGCCTGTCATGAGCGTGAACACGCGTGAATCCACGGTCGGATCGAAGGTCGGTTCGGAGAGTATCGACCGTTCCAGCGTGTGCAATACGCTCCGCAGGGGCCCGATCAGGGCCTGTGCCCGCGGAGTGAGGCGCAACGTGCGGCCGTTCTTCACCAGCAGTGGGTCGTCGAACTGCTTCCGGAGACGAGCGAGCGCCGTGCTGGTCGCCGGCTGCGACATGTTCAGTCGTTCGGCCGCGCGGGTCACGTTGCACTCGGAAAGAAGCACGTCGAGGACGACAAGCAGGTTGAGATCCACCCGCCTCAAGTCCACTCCGCACCCCCCTTTCCGAAACCCGGCGTAACGGCAATATCCGGCGGGATAGTAACCCACCACCGTTGCCTATATCTAAAGATGTATAGCAGCTATCCGAGTTGCTTTTCGATCTTGTGAGCCGGTCGTACGACACTTACGCTGACCCACGTCCTGACGGCGGCGGACCCGTGTTTCGCCCTGGCCCATGTGATTTGTCATCCGCTTCGGCCGGCCGACCGGTGTACGTACAAGAGAGGTTCGGGCCGAACACGATGAGTCTCAAACAGCAGTTCCAGCAATATTCCCCCGAGAATTGGCGCCTATGGCGCAAGGTCACCGCCGTCGTGGCGGTCCCCATCATCGCCGCCGCGCTTTTCGGATCGCTCCGCGTCATCAGCCTGTTCGAGGATTCCCGCCACTTCAGCACTGCTGCCGAGCAGGTGTCGATTCTGCCGATGTTCGCCGAATACAGCACCGGCGTCGCGGGTGCCGCAGCCGCGACGATCATCGGGTTGCCCACCGACAACGGTGCGACGATCGCGCGGGAAGCAGAGACGGTCCTCACGGACCAGATCGCGAACATCAGCCTCGAGCCCGAGATCAAAGCAGCACTGAACAAGGTGCTCGCCGAGGGAAACAGCCTGCTCGACAGTGCTGTCGCCGGATCGATGGCACCCGTGGTCGCCAGCGAGCGCGCACAGGCGTTCATCAGCCGCGTGAGTTCGGTGTTCCGTGCCGCGTCCTCCACCGCGCCCGAACCCGATGTCCTCCAGGAAAGCGCCACCCTCCTCGACATGTGGACGACCCAGTGGGCGCTGCTGGACCAGGTCGTCGCGTACTCCGCACTGGGTGCCGGCACCGAAGGTGCTCTCCTGATGTGGACGAACGCACTCGGCGTCGACGCAGCGCAGATGTCGATCCTGCGGGAAACCGTCGAGTCCAACCCCAACATTGCCGACACGAGTTCGCTCGACGCGCTCGTCGCGGAACTGGACAATCGCCGCAACTTGACGGCGAATCTGGACAGCACCAGCGGCGACACCGGAGCGCTGCGCAACTCGATCTTCACCAGCCTCATGGTCTACATCGAGGAAGTCCGCGACTCCGCCACCCGCATCGTCGGCCTCCTCGACAACCATGCCAGCGAAGCTCGCACCGAAGCACTCAAGAACGCCATCGGAATTGCGATCGTGCTGGCCGTCGCGCTGGGCCTGGCCGTGATGGTCGCCTTCTCGATCGTGCGCCCGCTTCGCCGCCTCCGAAACGACACACTTCTTGCCGCAGAGCAAAGCCTGCCCGAGGCCATCGCCGCCATCAAGGACGGCGCAGAAATCGGTACGGTGTCACTCCCTCCGGTCAGCGTTCACTCGAAGGAAGAAATCGGCGAGGTCGCCCGCGCCGTCGACACCATGAACGAGGGTGCGCTGCGGCTCGCCGGTGAGCAGGCGCAGTTGCGCCGGCAGGTCAACGAGATGCTCGAAACGTTGGCGCGTCGCAACAAGACCCTCGTCGAGCAGCAGCTGTCGCTCATCGACTCGCTCGAGCACGAGGAGCGCGACCCCACGCGTCTGCAGAACCTGTTTGCGCTCGACCACCTCGCGGCCCGTATGCGTCGCACCGGCGACTCGTTGCTCGTCCTCGCCGGCACCCGGCAGCGAATGGGACGGATCCCGGACACCCCGCTCGGTGACGTGCTCCGTGCCGCAGTCTCACAGGTCGAGAACTACCAGCGCGTGAACGTCGGAAACGCACCGGAGGGTTCGCTCCTCGGTACCGCCGTAACCGACGTCGTCCACATGGTGGCCGAACTCCTCGACAACGCACTGCGAGCCTCCCCGCCGGAGAGCACCGTGGCGTTCGCGTTCTCGCGCGCCGTCGACGGCGGCTTGTTGCTCGAGATCGCCGACCGCGGAATCGGTATCCCCTCCGACGAGCTCGCCGAGATCAACGAACGGCTGGCGACGGACAGCGAAGCCGGCTCCGGCGCAGCGCGTCGCATGGGTCTGTTCGTGGTCGCGCGACTGGCCCACCGTCACGGGATCACCGTGCGGCTGCGTCCGACGTTCGACTCGTCGACCAACTCCGGCGTCACCGCGAGCCTCTATCTGCCGCTCCGTCTGCTCAAGGGCGTCGGTACCCAGTCCGACCCGTTCCAGATCGACCGCCCGCGCCGACTTCCTCTTCCGCCCGGAGAGACGAACACCGAGTACACGGATCAGTACGACCAGCGCGCGTCGCACAACCACAACGGCGAGTCGTTCGCCGGTGCGACTCCGAACGGCAACGAAGCGTATGCGTCGGCGGGCCGGAACGGCAGCGAGGCGTACTCGGGTGCCGGCCAGAACGGCAACGAGGTGTCCCGGGCGGGCAACAACTCGTACGCCGGATACGAGGCGCCCGGCAACGACAACTACTCCGGGTACGAGCAGAACAACGACGACAATTACACCGGGTACGAGCAAGGCAATAACGACACGTACTCCGGATACGAGCAGAACAACAACGACACGTACTCCGGATACGAGCAGAACAACAACGACACGTACTCCGGATACGAGCAGAACAACAACGACAACTACACCGGATACGAGCAGAACAACAACGACACGTACTCCGGCGCACCGGTGGAGAATCCGTGGGAGCGCCCGCTACCGCCGAGCGGCAACTCCGGTTCCGCGCCCGGTACGAGTCCCGGAATCCGACGCGGGCAACTGCACGAACGATGGGTCTCGCGAAACAACGGTGAGTGATCCCGCGCGATGGCTTCCATCGTGAGAGACGAACACTCCACCTGAACGGCAGAGACGGTACGGCGAGACGCCGGGCGATCATTCGGTCGCCCGGCGTTGTCTGTTCGGCAGCCACGCGGGTCCGATCGGTGACAAATCAGGCAGTGCTGCAGGAGAGCGCGTTAGAGTCGACACGCCGACCGCCGAGGAGACCCACGTGAAAGCTTTCGTTCGCACCGCCATAGTTGTCGCCACCGCTGCCCTGGCGGTGACCGGATGTTCCGGGAACAACGCCGACGATCCGCTCGCGTCCGAGTCCGGCGAGGGTGGCACCATCGTCGTCGGTTCGGCGAACTTCCCCGAAAATGTGCTGCTCGCGGAGATCTACGCGCAGGCGCTCGAGGGGAGTGGCGCCGAGGTGACGCGCCAGTTCAACATCGGCAGCCGGGAGATCTACTACGACCAGGTCGCCTCCGGAGCCATCACCGTGCTGCCCGAGTACAACGGGGCACTGCTCGCCCGCGTCGATCCCGAGAGCACTGCGGCTACCACGGAGGATGTCAATGCCGCTCTGGCGGAGTCGCTTCCGGAAGGTCTCTCCATTCTCGCGTCGGCGCCGGGGGAGAACAAGGACGCACTCGTCGTCACGGAGGAGACCGCGGATCGCTACAACCTGACGACCATCGCCGATCTCGCCCCGGTTGCAGGCGAACTCGCCCTCGGCGGACCGCCCGAGTTCGAGACACGGCGGCAGGGCGTCGTCGGTCTCCGAGACGTCTACGGCGTCGAGTTCCAGAAGTTCGTGCCCACCGACACGGGCGGGCCGATCACCATCCGGGCGCTCGGGGACAACACCATCCAGGTTGCGAACATCTTCACCACCGATCCGTCTCTCAGTACCGAACCGTTTGTGGCACTGGACGATCCGGAATCCGTATTCGGGGCACAGAACGTCACGCCGCTCGTCCACCGGGAAGATCTCACCGACGAGAACGTCGCGACGCTCGACGCTGTGTCCGAGAACCTCACCACCGACGTTCTCATCGAGTTGGTCGGCCAGGTCGTCACCGAGGGCCGCGACATCGATGTCGTCGCCGAAGAGTGGTTGCAGGACAACGGCATCAACTGAGGGCCGGGTGCTCCGTGATCACTTTCGACAATGTGCAAAAGCAGTATCCCGACGGGACCGTGGCAGTCGACGGACTGTCCCTCGAAGTGCCCACCGGCACTCTCACTGTGCTGGTGGGCCCCTCCGGATGCGGTAAGACCACCTCGCTGCGCATGATCAACCGGATGGTGGATCCGACCGCCGGACGCGTCCTGGTCAACGGCGAGGACGTGCGATCCCAGGATCCGCAGACCCTGCGGCGCGGGATCGGGTACGTCATCCAGCACGCCGGATTGTTTCCGCATCGGACCGTCGTCGACAACGTCGCGACGGTGCCGCGCCTGATGGGGGCGTCACGGAAGCAGGCCCGGGCGACCGCCATGGAGGTCCTGCACCGCGTCGGACTCGGAGACGAGTTGGCGCGCCGTTACCCGGCCCAACTGTCCGGGGGCCAGCAGCAACGGGTCGGCGTGGCCCGCGCACTCGCCGCCGATCCGCCGATTCTCCTGATGGACGAGCCGTTTTCGGCGGTGGACCCGGTCGTCCGCAAGGAGTTGCAGCAAGAGTTACTGCGCCTGCAATCGGTACTCGCCAAAACCATCGTCCTTGTCACCCACGACATCGACGAAGCCATCACCCTCGGCGACCGGGTCGCCGTGTTGCGACCGGGTGGGGTGCTCGCCCAATATGCGACTCCCGAAGAGCTTCTCGGCGACCCGGCGGACGACTTCGTTGCCGGGTTCCTGGGCGTCGACCGCGGGGTTCGGTTGCTGTCGTTCTTTTCCACGGCCGGTCTGCCGCTGCACACAGACAGGATCACGTCCACCGGAGACATGCCGATTCGGGATGGCGACGGCCGGTGGATGCTCGTCGTCGACGACGGGAAACGACCGGTCGGCTGGCGCGATCCGCATGCCTCCGATTCCTCCGGCACCCTCGTGCCGGCGGGACGGGGATTCGTGCCGGGGAAGGACACTCTGCGCGCCGCGCTGGACGCTGCGGTGTTGTCGCCCTGCGGTTTCGCAGTTGCGGTCGACGAGGACGGGCGGGCGCTGGGCGTCGTGAGCAGTGAAGAGGTGGCCGCTGTCGTGCGCCGGGAACACCGGGAGCGCACCGACTCGCCGGTGCGGAAGCAGCTGTGAGTCTCCGGATCCCGGGTTACCTCGGCACGTTCTGGGAACTGCTGTCGGATCACCTGGTGATGGCCCTCGGTGCATCCTTCCTGGGCCTGGTGGTCGCGCTGCCCCTCGGTCTGGTGTGCGTGCGCTGGCCGCGGTCGTACCCACCGGTTCTGGCGATTTCGACGGTGCTGTACTCGATTCCGTCGCTCGCGTTCTTCGTCCTGCTCATCGCGTTCACCGGCATCAGCCGCACGACCGTGATCCTGCCGCTCGCCGTGTACGCCCTCGCGGGACTCATTCCGAATGTGGTCGACGGTCTACGCGGGATCCCCGACAGTGTGCGGCAATCCGCGATCGCGATGGGATTCTCGGGCCCCCGCAGGCTGCTCACTGTCGACCTGCCGATTGCGCTGCCGGCGGTCATCGCGGGCTTACGGGTCGCGGTCGTCGCCAACATCAGCATGGTGAGTGTCGGGGCACTGATCGGAATGGGAGCATTCGGGTCGCTCTTCACAGCCTCCGTGCAACTCGACCGGCTCGATCTCGCGCTGGTCGGGATCGCGGTGATCGTCGTGATGGCACTCGTCGCCGACGCGGTGCTGGTTCTCGTGCAATGGCTCGTCACCCCGTGGCTGCACCGCTCGGCAGGGGCGGCGCGGTGACGACGCTGTGGTACTACCTCGTCGACTATTTCGGTGACGGCGCGAACTGGTCGGGGCCGTCCGGGATTCCGGCCCGTCTCCTCGAACACTTCGGTTACACGTTCCTGGCGTTCGTCCTGACCGTCCTGCTCGCGCTGCCGCTGGGGTTGTGGACCGGCCACACCGGTCGCGGCGGAATCCTCATGACCCTCCTCGCCAATGCCGCCCGGGCACTTCCGACGTACGGGCTGCTCGTGCTGCTGGTCGTGCTCTACGGCATCGGGCTCGTCCCGATTCTGGTTCCGCTCGTCGCGCTCGCGGTGCCGCCCGTGCTGCTCAACTCCTATGAGGGGATTCGTGGCGTCGACCCCGCGCTCACGGATGCGGCGCGGGGAATGGGCATGACCCGGATGCAGGTGCTCCTCCGTGCGCAGTTACCGGTGGCGCTGCCGCTGATCCTCGTGGGCATGCGCACCGCAGCGGTCCAGATCGTCGCTACCGCGACCATCGCGGCATCGGTGAGTTTCGGTGGCGTCGGCAGGCCGATCGTGGACGGTCTTGCCCGGAGCGACTATGCACTCGTCGTGGGAGGCGCCGCCCTCGCGGCCGTGTGTTCTCTCGTCGTCCTCGGGGTTTTCGCGGTGTTGTACCGCGTGGTGGTCTCGGAGGGCGTGCGGGCTTCGACGGGGTGATTCGCGGGCCGTCGTCGCCGCTGCGGGGGCCGCCGGACGTGTCGGACGTCGGGTGCACACTTTCCGGACAGACACGAAAGACAGGAACGGGACATTCGCCCCGGCGCGTCGTCGAGGAGGCGCAGTTGCGATGTATACGAGCGGTGAAGCGCATTTCAGCTGGACGTCGCGGCGCGTGATGCTGCCGGAGGACGACAGGTACGGCCGTTCCGGTGTGGCGCCGGATACGTCGGGCGTGACACTGGACCGGGTGCTCATGGGGTCCCGCCTGATGGCCTGCCGCGATGTCGAACAGGAGAGGGAATATGTCGCGCTCGCCGTCGGTGCGGTGGACGGCGGCGACGACGTACCGGTCCGGGTTGTAGAAGAAGAGCGGCTACTGCTGCACGGACCCCGAAGCGGCTTCGGCCCGGAGATTCTGGTGGGCGCGGAGGACGACGACCTCGACGACCGAGAGGTGACGCGTCAACTGCTCGACGGTGGCCCTCTGCGCAGTTTGCTTGCCCGTACAGGTGCCCATTCGGTGGCTCTGACGTGTGCGAGCGCCCACTGCTGACCGGACCGGCACGGGCCGCGCCGGCGAGATCTCGTACCGCGCGGACCGATGTATCAGCTTTTCGCGTGACCTTTTCGTGATCTTCCATTACGGTTTATACAGCCCGCAGAGCGGGGACACTCACGTCGTGGTACGACGTGTCGTGTTGCTAGCTGCGGCGCCGGACTGAGGTACGCCCGTCGGGGGCAGTCCGGCGCCGCACTTTGCTACCGAACAGCCACCGTGACGATTCGGGCCGGCGCTAGGCGCGCCCTGCGATTCCACTTCCGTGATCTCCCTCGTCACCCCACGCGCGCAGCGCGGACACGGTGACGCGAAGCGAATCCTCGGAGGGTGCCGGGTTCACGGGCTCGGCCCCGCCCGAATCGGGCTTGACACGGCCCGCTACGGGAAACAGCGAAGAAAACAGCATGATCGACCTTCCGTCCGTGCCGTGGGTCCTCAAAGGGTGTACCACCGGCCCCCACAGTTTTGAACGCGACGTAGGTCACACTTCGCTGTTTTCCGCGTCCGACGCTCACGAACGCGGGGCAAAGACTCCTTCGGCGAGCCGAGCGGGCGCTTCGACCGCGAGGAGATGCCCGGCACCGGGAACCACCTGGAGGTCGACCGCCATATCGTCGGCGAGCTTTCGCAGGGACGACAGCTGGATCAGCGGATCCTGCTCGCCGACCACGATCTCGACCGCGCGGCCACGCCAGCGCTGAAGTACCGACCGTCCTATCCGAGGCAGACCGGTCAGTGAGGTGCAGTACGCACCGACACGGCACGACCAGCGCAAAGTCGGATCGTCGGGCTGGTAGCCGCTCCCGGCCAGGGCCTGCAGGTAACGCTGGGTGTTCTCGAGATTCGGCTCGTTCCGCCACTGCAAGCCGGGAATGAGCGCGCGATGCCACCTGGCGCGCGGCACCAGCCCGAGCGGCGCAGCAAGGACCAGCTTCTCCACTCGGTCCACGTCGGCTGCGGCTGCCGCAACAGATGCCGACCAGCCCAGGCCGATAACCGGCGCGCTCGCTATTTCGAGTGCGTCGAAGACCTCCATCAGCCAGCGGCCGTACGCCGCGTGAATCTCGGCCGCGGGCCGGGTACGGGCACTCCCGCCGGGCAGGCCGGGAAGATCGACGAGGATCGCCCGGCGCGAGTCGTCCAGCTGCTCCGCGAGGACACGCAGGCCGGCAGCCGGAAGGTCCCCGCCGGCCAGAACGACGATCGGCGGCGCGGTGGGGGCGCCGACACTCAGGACGAACGTCTCGCCCAGCGACGTGCGCGCGATATGTTCGTCGACCGGCCGCGACCAGTGCGACAGCATGCCTGCGCACGCGGAGTGGATGACGCTGTCGTCACCGGGGCAGCGGTACGGGGATCGGGTGAGCATCCGGGTCACCCGCCCAATCCGGCCGAGCCGGGCACGACGACATGTTCACAGGTGAACAGCATTGGCTGAATCTTCTCTCGTAGGCACGACATCTCTTCGCCGACCTTGCGGCACACCGGACGACACCGTAGCTCACTCCTCAGCGTCCACGCCACCATCGCCACCGACATTCTCTTCGGCGCGATCTCAGACGTCCCTCGAGTACCTCTGGTTCACTCCGAAGAGCCTGCGGATTCGTCGCGCAGCTCGTCGAGCGTGGTGAACACCCGAGGACGGTAGCCGTCGCCGGCGTCCGGATCGGACAACACTTCCTCGGGATCGACCAGCGCAACGTCGATTCCGTCGAGGTGCAGGCGCCGGATCACCTCGAGCAGCATCCTGCGGCCTACCGGGAGAACGGCGCGCACCAGCGTGAGATCGAACACGGCGCGCTGCGTCTCGACGGGTTCCTCGACAAGTGCCCGCACGACGCCTTCCGCGTTCGTGAAATGGATGTCGCCGTGGAGTTCGAGAAAGGTGAAAGCCTCACTGCCCTCACCTATGACGGCGCGGCGCCGCAGAACCGAGCGCGAGACGATCGGCGCCTCCATGAGGTGCAGATTCATATCGTGCGACAAACGTTCGAAGGCTTCGACGCCGCGAACGCTGGTGCCGTGCTCGTCCAGTCGCGGCGAGTACACCGCAATGCCCAACTGCCCCGGAAGGATTCCGATGATCCCGCCGGAGATACCGCTTTTCGCGGGGATACCGACGGTCGAAAGCCAGTCGCCGGCCGCGTCGTACATTCCGCAGGTCGCCATCACCGACAGCACCTGCCGGACGACGGACCGGGAAAAGATCCGCTCACCCGTCCGCGGCTGGACGCCTCCGCCCGCGAGCGTGGCGGCCATCATCGCGAGATCGGCTGTGGTGACCTTCACGGAGCATTGCCCGACGTATCCGGCGACGATGTCGTCCGGATCGTCCGGGAAGATCTCGTAGTTGCGCAAAAGGTTCGCGATTGCGACATTTCGGAAGGATGCACCCAGTTCGGACGCCGAGATGCCCTCGTCGACCTCGAGCTCGCGCCCCGCAAGGGACGACAGCAGATCGCGGATCGCACGAATGCGGTATTCGGGTGTCTTGTTCTCGCCCACCAGTGCGTGAGCGGTGAGCGCCCCCGCGTTGATCATGGGGTTGAGCGGACGTCCGGTATCTCGTTGAAGCGAGATTTCGTTGAACGCCTCACCCGACGGTTCGACACCGATCGCGTCCAGTACCCGCTCGAAGCCACGCTCTTCGAGCGCGAGGCCGTACACGAAGGGCTTGGAGATCGACTGGATGCTGAACTCGGTGTCGTCGTCGCCTACCGAATACGTCACGCCCTCCGCGGTGACCAGAGAAATCGCGAAGCGGTCGGGGTCCGCGTTTTTCAGCTCGGGGATGTGATCGGACGTCGCGCCCTTTCCCTCGGAACATACGGAGAGAACTTCGGTCAGGTAGTCCGGCAGAGGTGAACGCATCCGTCCATCGTCGCGCATGCTCGCCGATTCGATCGTCCGCCCCCGCTCCCGTGTCACGAAGGTTGCCCGCGTGGCGACGGCCGCCCACGAACGCAGCCGGCCCGAAAAAAAATCCACCGTGTTGTCGATCGATGACCAGCCTGTTCGACGTATAGGTTGAGAGATCGACACGCGGTCTCCGAGTCGAAGGAGAATCCCATGAAATACATGCTCGTGATGCGCGCCACCGACGCCGCCCTCGAAGCCTCGAAGAACATCGATTTCGAGGAGATCCTCAACGCCATGGGCCGGTACAACGAGTCTCTGATCAAGGCGGGCGTCCTCCTCGCAGGTGACGGACTGTCGGACCCGGAGGAAGGCTTCGTCGTCGATTTCGACTCCGATCCGCCCCTCGTCACCGACGGCCCCTACGGGGAGACCAAGGAACTGTTCAACGGGTTCTGGATCATCCAGACGTCGAGCAAGGAAGAGGCCGCCGAGTGGGCGAAACGGTGCCCGCTCGGACCCGGTTCCAAGCTCGAGGTTCGCCGGGTGACCGAATCCGACGAATTCGACCAGAACAACGAGTACGTCCAAAAGGAAGCCGGATGGCGAGAGCAGCTGGGCGCCGACAAGCCGGTGGTCGGCTGATCGCGATGACCGACACGGTGCCACACGGACCCGACACCGCCCGGCGCGTTGTCGAGGCCGTGTGGCGCATGGACTCGGCCAAGATCGTTGCGGCGCTGACACGCACCGTCCGTGACCTCGACCTCGCGGAGGACCTCGCCGGGCAGGCACTGGTCGAGGCGCTCGAGCAGTGGCCGGACACCGGGGTACCCCGCAATCCGGCGGCATGGCTGACGGCCGTGGCCACCAGGCGCGCTATCGACGGGTGGCGGCGCCGCGACCGGCTCGACGAGCGTTATGCCACACTGGCACGCGAGTTGAGGGACGACGCGGCGGGGTTCGACACCGACGCCTGGGACCCCGACCGCATCGACGACGACGTGCTGCGGTTGATGTTCGTCGCATGCCATCCGGTCCTGAACCGGAATGCGCAAGTAGCGCTGACCCTGCGGGTGGTCGGCGGACTCACGTCCGACGAGATCGCGAAAGCGTTCCTCACTCGCACCACCGCTGTGCAGCAACGGATAGTCCGGGCCAAGAAGACCCTCACCGCCGCGCGGGTGCCGTTCGAAGTTCCGGCGCGAGAGGAGTTTCCGGAACGACTCGGTGCAGTTCTCGGAGTCGTCTACCTGATCTTCAACGAAGGCTACGCTGCCAGTTCGGGTGAGGAATGGATCCGGAAGGATCTGGGCGACGAGGCCTTGCGGCTGGGCCGCGTCCTCGCCGAGCTTCTTCCCGGCGAACCCGAGGTGCACGGACTCGTCGCACTGATGGAACTCACCGCGTCGAGGTTCGCCGCCCGCACGACACCATCCGGTGAGCCGGTGTTGCTCGCCGACCAGGACCGCACCCGCTGGGATCGCGCCCAGATCAACCGCGGTCTCGCCGCACTCGCGAGAGCCGATGCGATAGGGCGCGGCCGGGGACCGTACGGCCTTCAAGCGGCGATAGCCGAATGCCATTCCCGCGCACCTACCTTCGAGGACACGGACTGGGATCGCATCGTCCTGCTCTACGACATTCTCGCTCGGGTGGCTCCCTCACCGGTCGTCGATCTCAACCGTGCGGCAGCGTTGTCCATGGCGCGCGGTCCGGCCGCCGCGCTCGAAGATATCGACCGGCTCGTCGCATCCGGCGCGCTGGCCGGGTACCACCTGCTGCCCAGCGTGCGGGGTGAACTGCTACGCCGCCTCGGCCGCGCGGTGGAGGCTCGCGGCGAATTGCTCGAGGCAGCACGTCTCACAGGCAACGAACGGGAACGCTCCGTGCTCCTCGCCAAGGCGGAAGAAGTCCGCGAGTCGTTCGGCCTGTGAGAGTTCAGCCCTGCAGATCGAGCGCCGCGAGCGTTTCGAGTTGCTCGACGTAGTGCTCGGCCGAGGTCGCGGCGATCGTCACCCCTGCCACGGTGGCACCCGCCTCGCCGATCCGTCTCAGCCGGTCCCTGGTGCGGGACGGGTCGCCCAGCGGGTCGACGGGCCGGCCGGTCCCCAGCACGACGTCGAACTCGGCCGGAAGTTCTGCGCGCGACAGCATTTCGGAGAGGGTGTCGAGGTCGAGTCCGAAGGGAACCCAGCCGTCGCCGAGTTCGACCGCGCGTCGCAACGACCGGGGTGTGCGGCCTCCGACCCATACGGGCACCTCGGTACGGAGACCGTGCGGATCCACCACCATGCCGGAGAACTCGAAGTGCGGTCCGGCGTAGGAAGGCCGCTCGCGTCCCCAGGCTGCGCGCACGGCGCGGAGCGCGTCGTCGGCGATCTCCCCGCGACCCGCGAACTGCGCACCGAGGAGAGCGAATTCCTCTGCGAGGCTGCCGACTCCCACACCCAGGACCAGGCGTCCGCCGCTGACCCGGTCGAGGGTCCCGTAGCGCTTCGCGATCTCGAGGGGGTGGTGGTACCCGAGCACGAGTACCTGTGTGACCAGCCGGATGCTCCGCGTCCGCGCCGCGAGGAATCCCAAGGTGGCCAGCGGGTCCCAGTACGTGGCACCGCGTTGCGCAGCAACATCTACCGGTACGGCGACGTGTTCGCTGCACGTCAGGTGGTCGAATCCGAGGCGATCGGCGGCTTCGGCGATCGCGACGAGGTCCTCGACGCCCGCGTCGGCCTCCCAGTCCCCGGCGACTCCGGGCACCCGGGTCACGATCGGGCTCGTGATACCGAGACGCAGAGTCATCGGAGGCGTCCGGCGGCCGCCATCCGCGGTCCGCGTCCTTCGATGCGGTCAGGTGTCATACCGGCCACGCTAACCGAACGCCACGTCCCGGCAACAGCGTGTCCCGGTCAACGGTTGCACCGCCCCGAACTCGCACAGCGGGGCAGGTCAAGGCTCGAACCGGTAGCCCCGACCGGACTCGGTGATCAGATGCCGCGGACGAGTGGGGTCCCTTTCGAGCTTGCGCCGCAGTTGCGTCAGATAGACACGCAGATAATGGTTTTGGCCGACATAAGAGGGCCCCCACAGTTCGGTGAGAAGCTCACGCTGCCCCACGAGCTTTCCGCGATTGCGCACCAGCATTTCGAGCATGCCCCATTCGGTGGGGGTCAGATGGATGTCGGCACCGTCTCGGACGACCTTCTTCGCCGCGAGATCGACGGTGAACGCATCGGTCACGACCACCGGTTCGGGCAGGTCGGGCAACGTCGCGGCGCGCCGGACAGCGGCGCGGATGCGGGCGAGGAACTCCTCCATTCCGAACGGCTTGGTGACATAGTCGTCGGCACCGGTATCGAGAGCGGCCACCTTGTCGGCGGCATCTGTCCGCGCCGAAAGCACGATGACGGGTGCGGTATTCCAGCCGCGAAGGCCCGCCAGCACTTCGATGCCGTCCAGATCCGGCAATCCCAGATCGAGGACGATCACGTCCGGATGATGCCGGGACGCCGCGAGCAGGGCGGTGCGTCCGTCGGTGGCGGTGATCACGTCGTATCCCCGTGCCGTCAGATTGATGCGCAAGGCACGCAGCAGTTGGGGCTCGTCGTCGACCACGAGGATGCGGGTCATCGCTGGTCCTCGTGTGGCGCGGCGAGTTCGACCATCATCGTGGTGCCGCCTCCCGGAGTGTCGGCCGCGGTGACGGTCCCACCCATCGCCTCGACGAGACCGCGGGCGACCGTCAGCCCCAGTCCCGCGCCGCCGGCCGCCCGCTGGTCGCCGGACCGCGGAAACGTGGAGAAGACGTCGTCGTGTTCGCTGTCGGCGAGCCCCGGCCCGCTGTCGGCGATCGTCACCGTCACCCGGTCGTTCCCGCAGGTGGCGCCGACGCGGATGGGGCCGGTCGGTGCGTAGCGCAACGCGTTGTCGAGGAGGTTCGCCAGGGCCCGTTCGAGCAGCGCGGAGTCTGCCTGCACCTGCGCGTCGTCCACGTCCACTTCGACGCGCTCACGTATCGAGCGGGCGGTGTCGGGGCCACTGCTCGTGAGGGTGACCAGTGCTCGATGGACCACCTCGTCCAGGTACACCGGCTCGGACGCGGGCACCACCACCCCGGCGGCGAGCCGGGAGGAGTCCAGCAGGTTCGTGACCAGGCGCGTGAGCTGGTCGGCCGACTCCTCGATGGTCGCGAGCAGTTCCGCGGTGTCGTCGGGTGAGAATGCAACATCGGTGCTGCGCAGACTCGACACCGCTGCCTTGACCGCCGCGAGCGGAGTGCGCAGGTCGTGGCTGACCGCGGACAGCAGCAGTCGGCGCAAGCGGTCGGTTTCGGTGAGTGTCGCCGCCTGCGCAGCTTCCGCGGCGAGTTCTTCCTGCCGCACCAGGCCGGCGGCTTGCGCCGTCACAGCGGTGAGGATCCTGCGGTCGCGTGCGCGTAGCCGTGGGCCGGACAGCAGCAGTGCGTACGGCTTGTCGTCGATGCGGCAGACGGTGTCGGCCTCGTCGATCGACAGCGGGGGCGCTGCTCCCGCGGATCCGAGCACGTCCCAGTCGTCCTCGTCGCCGCGTACGAAGCCGACCCCGTGCTGCGCGTAGGTTTCCCGGACCTTCTCGAGCAGCGTCGGCACACCGGCGCCACGCAGGACGGCACCGGCGAAGGATGCGAGGAGTTCTGCCTCCTGGGACGCGAGGCGTGCTTCCCGGGTGCGCGCGGCGGCCGCATCCACGAGTGCCGCCACCGCGACGGCGACAACGAGCAACACGCCGGTGGTGACGAAGTTCCCCGGATCCGCGAGAAGAAGACTGTGACGCGGGTCGGTGAAGAAGAAATTCAGCAGGAGACCGGACAGCAGCGCCGCGACGATCGCCGGGCCGATGCCGCCGAACAGCGCGACTGCCAGGACCACGACGAAGAACAGGATGTTCTGGTCGGTGAATCCGGTGACCCGGTCGACGACCACCATCAGGCCTGCGGCGGCGAGGGGGATGGACAGCGCCGCGACCCACGAGAGGAGCCGACGGTCGTGCCGGCCGGCCAGTGCCAGTCCCGGTGCCGACGAAATGTGCTCGTGGGTGACCATGTGCACGTCGATCTTTCCGGAATCCCGGACCACTGCGGCGCCGATGCCCTCGTCGAGAATGCGCGCCCACCTCGGCCGGCGGGAGGTCCCGAGTACCAGCTGGGTCGCGTTCACCTCGCGGGCGAAGTCGAGCAGGGCGCTCGGGACGTCGTCGCCGACGATGCTGTGCAGGCTCGCATCGAGGCTCGCGGCGAGTTCACGAACCTGTCCCATCCGGGGCGCGGACACACCGGTCAGGCCGTCGCCCCGCACGACGTGCACGACCATCAGTGCGGCACTGGATTTCGCTGCGATGCGGCTGGCGCGGCGCACGAGGGTTTCGGATTCCGGACCACCGGTGACGGCCACGACGACCCGCTCGCGCGCCTCCCACGTGGCGGTGATCGCGTGTTCACCCCGGTACTTCGCCAGGGCGAGGTCGACCTGGTCGGCGAGCCACAACAGTGCCAGCTCCCGCAACGCGGTGAGGTTGCCTTCGCGGAAGTAGTTGTGCAGCGCGGCATCGACTTTCTCCGGCGCGTAGACATTTCCGTGTGCGAGCCGGCGCTGCAGTGCCTGTGGCGTGATGTCGACGAGTTCGATCTGGTCGGCTCGGCGGACGATGTCGTCCGGCACGGTTTCACGCTGCACCACGCCGGTGATCTGCTCGACGACGTCGTTGAGGGACTCGAGATGCTGGATGTTGACGGTGGAGAGCACGTCGATTCCCGCGTCGAGCAGTTCCTCGACATCCTTCCAGCGCTTGGTGTGCCGGCTACCGGGCACGTTGGTGTGGGCGAGTTCGTCGACGAGCGCGACGGCGGGCCGGCGCGCGAGCACGGCGTCGAGATCGAGTTCTTCGAACTCGGTGTCGCGGTAGGTGATCTGCCGAGGTGGAACGATCTCGAGGCCCGCCAGTTTCTCGGCGGTGCACGCACGTCCGTGCGTGTCGACGATCGCTACCACCACGTCGCCACCGCGCGCGAGACGCCGTTGCGCTTCACCGAGCATCGCGTAGGTCTTGCCGGCACCGGGAGCCGCGCCGAGGTAGATCCGCAGCATTCCCCGGCGCGATACGGCGGGGAATGCTGCGTGGTCCGAACCTGTCATCTCGCCATCATCCACCCGAGGTGTCACCGGCACAGTCCGGGGCGGTGGAGCCCAGCGCGACGTTGAGACCGGGAACATCGACGCGCTCGGCGCCGAGGAACCCGAGTTGACGCCCCTCCGTGTGCTCGGCGACAAGGCGCCGGACGTCACCGTCGGGAACGCCGAGCGCGGCGGCGACCCGCGGTACCTGGATCGCGGCGTACGCGGCTGAGATGTGCGGGTCGAGGCCCGAACCCGAACCCGTGACCGCGTCGACCGGGACGTCCTCGGGAGCAACACCCTCGCGGAGGGCGATCGCGGCGCGTCGTTCCTCCACGAACCGCGCCAGCACCTCGCTGCTGGGTCCCTGGTTCGACGGCAGAGCCGCAGCCGGATCACCGGGAGCGTACGGATCGTCGTCCGCGACCGACCCGACGACGCGCAGGTGGAAGTAGGGATCGGGTTCCCCGGCAGCCACCTGCGGATCGACTCCGACGAGTTCGCTGCCGACAATGCACCCGGCCGAATCCGCCAATGGTGATCCTTCCGCGGCGTGGGTGTCGATCCGGCTCACCGCCCACACCGCTGCCGGGTACGCGAAGCCGACGACGGCGGTGAGTGCGACCAGCACGATGGCACCCGCCTTCAGTTGCCGCACGAAGCCGAGCACGAAATTTCCTTGACTCATGACATTCACCCGATTCCCGGAACGAGACGCACGACGAGGTCGATCAGCCAGATGCCCACGAAGGGTGTCACTACGCCGCCGACGCCGTAGACCAGCAAGTTTCGCCCCAAGAGCGACGATGCGGCGGCGGGGCGGTACCGCACACCTTTGAGTGCGAGCGGGATGAGCGCGACGATGACGAGCGCGTTGAAGATCACCGCCGAGAGGATCGCGGACTGCGGCGTCGCGAGCCCCATGATGTTCAGCGCAGCCAACTGCGGATAGATGCCGCTGAACAGCGCCGGCAGGATGGCGAAGTACTTCGCAAGGTCGTTGGCCAGCGAGAACGTCGTCAGAGCGCCACGCGTGATGAGCAGTTGCTTGCCGATCTCGACGATGTCGATCAGTTTGGTGGGATCGGAGTCGAGGTCGACCATGTTCCCCGCTTCCTTGGCGGCGGAGGTGCCGGTGTTCATCGCCACCCCCACGTCGGCCTGGGCAAGCGCGGGAGCATCGTTGGTGCCGTCGCCCGTCATCGCGACGAGGCGGCCCCCTTCCTGTTCGGAGCGAATCAGCGCGAGCTTGTCCTCCGGCGTCGCTTCGGCGAGGAAGTCGTCGACGCCCGCTTCTGCCGCAATGGATTTCGCCGTCAGCGGATTGTCGCCGGTGACCATCACGGTGCGGATACCCATCGCGCGGAGCTGTGAGAACCGTTGCGCCATACCGGGTTTGACCACGTCGGAGAGTTCGACGACACCCAGCACCGACGCGCTGGTGCCCGACACGCGCGCAACGACGAGGGGAGTTCCGCCCCTGCGGGCGATGTCCGTCACGAGATCGGTGACTGCGACAGGCACTGTCGTCCCGAACTGTGCGGTCCAGCGGCCGACCGCGTCGGCGGCGCCCTTGCGGATACGCACCGCCGTGCCGTCCGCCTCGGTGAGGTCGAGTCCGCTCATCCTGGTGTGCGCGCTGAACGGCACGAATTCCGCGTGGGCGCCGACCCCGGTGGGTCCGGGATCGAGACGGTACTGCTCGGCGCACAGTTCGACGATGCTGCGGCCCTCCGGTGTTGTATCGGCAAGACTCGACAGTCGCGCGGCGCCGGCCACCTCGGCCTCCGTCACTCCGGGTGCGGGGTGCAGTGCGGTCGCGCGGCGGTTGCCGAAGGTGATCGTCCCGGTCTTGTCCAGGAGCAGGGTGTCGATGTCTCCTGCGGCCTCGACGGCGCGCCCGGACATCGCCAGCACGTTGCGCTGCACGAGACGGTCCATCCCTGCGATACCGATAGCCGACAGCAGCGCACCGATGGTGGTGGGGATCAGGCAGACCAGCAATGCGATCAACTCGACCGGGCCCTGCTCGGCACCGGCGTAGGCACTCATGGGACCGATGGCCAGGACGGCGAACAGGAACACGATCGTCAGTGCCGCGAGGAGGATGTTGAGCGCGATCTCGTTCGGGGTCTTCCGCCGAGATGCACCTTCCACGAGCGCGATCATGCGGTCCACGAACGTGTGGCCCGCGGGAGCGGTGATCCGCACGACGATACGGTCGGACAACACGGTAGTGCCTCCGGTGACCGCGCAGCGATCCCCACCCGACTCGCGGATGACCGGCGCGGACTCGCCGGTGATTGCGGACTCGTCGACTGTCGCGATTCCTTCGATGACGTCGCCGTCACCGGGGATCGTCTCACCGGCCTCCACGACGACGAGATCTCCGACCTTCAACTCGGTGGCCGGAACGGACTCTTCCGAGCCAGACGGCAGCAGGCGACGAGAGACGGTGTCCTGCTTCGCCTTCCGGAGGCTCGCCGCTTGGGCTTTGCCCCGCCCCTCGGCAACCGATTCGGCCAGGTTCGCGAACAACACCGTGAACCACAACCACAGTGCGATCAGCCAGGAGAAGACGGTGGGCTCCACGATCGCCGCACCGGTCGCGATCGCCGAACCGACCAGGACGACGAACATCACCGGGTTGCGTGCCATGTGCCGGGGATCGAGTTTGCGCACTGCACCCGGCAGGGATTCGATCAGTTGCCGGGGCGAGAACAGACCGCCGGCGATGCGGGGGGCGGGCGCGGTTACGTCGTCCTCCCGAGGGCGTCGAAGTTCGATGGTCACCGAGACATCTCCAGGGTGTAAGTCGTGATGGAGCAGAATGAACGGAACGTCGAAGTCATTGCAGGGCCTCGGCAATCGGCCCCAGCGCCAGCGCGGGGAAGAACGTGAGTGCCGCGACGAGGACCACCGTGCCGGTGAGCAGACCCACGAATGCGACGCCGGTGGTGGGAAGCGTTCCGGCGCCCGCGGGGATCCGGCGTTGCGCCGCGAACGACCCGGCCAGAGCGAGCACGAACAGGATGGGGAGGAATCGCCCGAAGAGCATGCACATCCCGAGCGAGGCCTGGAACCAGTCACCGGTCACGGTGAGACCGCCGAAGGCGCTGCCGTTGTTGTTCGCTGCCGATGCGTAGGCGTACAACACTTCTCCGAATCCATGAATAGCCCCGGGTGTACCGGGTTCGCCGGAGTTACCCAGGAATCCGGTGGTGGACGACAGGATCACGGCGACGGCCGTGCCGGTCAGCACCAGTGCGGGCATCACCAGCACCGTCAGAGCGGCGAGGGTGATTTCGCGCCTGCGAAGTTTCTTGCCCAGGAACTCCGGCGTGCGGCCCACGAGCAGACCACCTACGAACACGGCGATCACGGCAAGCACCAGAATCCCGTAGAGGCCACTGCCCACCCCGCCGGGAGCGATCTCACCGAACAGCATGTTCAGCAGCACGGTGCCGCCGCCGAGAGGCGACATGCTGTCGTGTGCCGAATTCACTGCGCCGGTGCTGGTACCGGTCGTCGACACGGCGAACAGCACGGATCCGGGGATACCGAACCGGACCTCTTTGCCTTCCATCATTGCGCCGGCGGTCGTGGCAGCAGCCCCGCGAGTACCGGACTCGGCAGCGGAAGCCAACGCGAGCATCGCCCCGAACAACAGCGCCATCACTCCCAGGACCGTCAATCCCTGACGCCTGTTCCCGACCAGGGTGCCGAACGTGCGGGTGAGCGCCACCGGAATCAGCAGGATCGCGATGATCTGGACGATATTGCTGACCGGAGTGGGGTT
Organism: Rhodococcus sp. 7Tela_A2; assembly: GCF_049311045.1. Taxonomy (NCBI): domain Bacteria; kingdom Bacillati; phylum Actinomycetota; class Actinomycetes; order Mycobacteriales; family Nocardiaceae; genus Rhodococcus; species Rhodococcus sp. 7Tela_A2. Next base: position 34,925 of record NZ_JAXION010000027.1, read on the forward strand.
TTCGAACGGATGGGCCGAGTTTGCCGCCAGCACGCCGCCGCCGTTGGTGCCCAGGAGTTTGATCGCTTCCTGCGATGCGACGGGCGCGAGGGCAGTGGTGAATCCGTTGCCGTCCACACCGACCGCGTCGAACCCGGAGCGATAGGACTGGATGACGCCCTGGGTGAGCAGGATCAAAGCGATGACGAACGCGAGCGGCATCAGAATGCGGAGTGTGCCCCGGGTGAGATCGACCCAGAAGTTTCCGATTTCGCCACCCTGTGCGGCTCGCAGGATGCCGCGGATGAGAGCGATCGCGACGGCCATGCCTACCGCGGCCGACACGAAGTTCTGCACGGCGAGCCCGACCGACTGGGTCACGTGGCTCATCGTGGTTTCCGGAACGTAGGACTGCCAGTTGGTGTTGGTGACGAACGAGATCGCAGTGTTGAACGCGACCGCGGGGCTGACGCCGGACAGTCCGTGATCGAGCGGAAGAAAACCCTGGACGCGCTGCAGCAGGTACAAGCCCAGAACGCTCGCCAGCGAGAACCCGAGCACGCTGCCCGCGTACCCGTACCAGGTCTGCTCGGCGCGCGGATCGATCCGGCCCAGCCGGTAGATCAGCGACTCCACCCTCCCGTCTCCCGAACGGAGATCGGGATCGGTGGTGTAGACCCGCGCCATGTAGTCACCGAGCGGAACGTATGCCAGTGCAAGAACAGCCACGACGAGGGCGAGTTGCAGCGCCGCAGCAATAGCAGGATTCATCGGACGGTCAGAACCTCTCGGGGTCGAGCAGCGCGGCGAGCAGATAGATCACCAGTGCCGCGGCGATCAGGACGAGCACGACGCTCGTCGCTCCGGCCCAGGTCATCGGTTCTCACCGTCCGACCGCAGAGCGCGCAGCACCAGCGCGCACGTAACGAATCCCGCGAGGATCAGCACCACATACGCGGTGTCTGCCATGTCGTCTTCCCTTGTCGTCGGCGCAGTGAGCGCCGGTCGGCGCCCGAAATGCCACGCTGGCACTCCTCCGGGCCGGCGACGTGGATCCATGCGGAATCCTGACGCCCCGAGGTACCGTTCCTAACGTTTTCCTTACGGCGCACAGCCCCGACGGTCGACTACTGGCTGGTGGGCACGCCGGCCACCCACGGAAGGGGACGAGCGTGTCCGAGGCAGAGGGAGGGCCACCGAAGAACTGGTTCGATCGGGGCGGCGAGGCGTACGCACGGTTCCGTCCCGAGTACCCCGCCGGCCTCGCGAGGTTCTTGGCGTCCCTTGCTCCGTCGTATGGGCTCGCGGTCGATGCCGGTTGCGGAAACGGCCAGCTGACAACACAGCTCGCCCCGTACTTCGATACGGTCGTCGGGTCGGACCCCAGCGTCGATCAACTTCGCAATGCTCGTGCGGCCGAAGGGATTCGGTATGTCGTCGCCGCCGCCGAGAACATGCCGATCCTCGACCGGAGCACCGCGTTGATCACGGCAGCGCAGGCGGCACACTGGTTCGATCGGCGTGCGTTCTATTCCGAGGTGCGCCGGATCGCGGCCGATCAGGCGGTGCTCGCGCTCGTCAGTTACGGCGTGATGCAGTTCGGGCCGGACCTCGACGCGCGATTCCAGGACTTCTACCGGTTCGAGATCGGACCGTACTGGCCTCCGGAACGGCGACTCGTCGACAACGGATACGCCGATATCGAATTTCCGTTCACGGAGGTCCCGGCACCGCCGATGGAGATCCACCAAGAGTGGACCGTGGACGACACACTCGGCTATATCTCGACGTGGTCTGCCGTACGTGCCGTCGAAGCCGCCCAGCAGACGCCGATGCTCCACTCCTTCGCGGCGGACCTGCGCAGCCTCTGGGGTGAGCCGACCCGGAGACGGCGGATCACCTGGCCGGTGACCGTGCGACTCGGGGTGCTGTGATCACTGCGAAAGAGGTGCTTCACCCACCGGATCCGGCTTCGGCGCGACGATCTGGATGAGATTGCCGCAGGTGTCGTCGAAGACCGCGACGACTACCGTGCCGATATCGGTCGGCGGCTGCGTGAAGACCACGCCTTGTGCGGTCAGCCTCGCAAACTCGGCGTCGACATCGTCGACAGTGAACTGCGCCAAGGGAATTCCGTCCTCCACCAGTGCATCCCGGTAGGGCTTCACGGCGGGGTGATGCGACGGCTCGAGCAGCAGTTCGGGACCGTCCGGAGCATCGGGAGAGACGACGGTGAGCCACCAGTCGTCACCGAGAGGAATCTCGTGGCGTTTCGTGAATCCCAGCACTTCGGTATAGAACTCGAGGGCTGCCTGCTGGTCGTCGACGTACACGCTCGTCATGTCGAGTCTCATGGTTCTCTTCCTTCGCCGATGGGCCATCGCCTGGTGATCTCGGTGAGTGGCTCCGAATTGAAGTAGTGGAACTTGGACCTGCCCCGTCGCTCGGTGACGACCAGCCCGGCCGACTCCAGAACGCCGAGGTGCTGCGAAATCGCCTGGCGTGTAAGGCCGAGCCCGTGCTCCATCGTGAGACGGGAACAGATTTCGAACAGTGTCTTGCCGTCGCTCGCCGCCAATTCGTCGAGAATGATGCGCCTCGTCTCGTCGTCGAGCGCACGATAGACGGTGACCACCTCCCCACTATAGGCAAGTCAGCGCTTGCCTATCAATACTTTCCGGCGCAGAATCCACGGTGGGACGACGACGCCCCCGAGCGAAAGGTCCGACATGCCTCGCACAGCCACTGCCGACAAGGTCGAGCGCGACGAACTTCTCGAGTTTCTCCGTCCACGCCACCGAGGGGTCCTCACGACGTTCCGTGCGGACGGGAGTCCCCAGATGTCGCCCGTCACCTGCGGCCTCGATGCCGAGGGGAACATCGTCGTCTCCACCTATCCGCAACGAGCCAAGTCCCACAATGTCCGGCGGGACCCCCGCGTGTCGGTGTGTGTGCTGTCGGACGACTGGGACGGACCGTATGTGCAGGTCGATGGACATGCCGAAGTCCTGGACATGCCCGACGCACTGGACGGACTGGTCGAGTACTACCGGAGCATCGCGGGGGAACACCCGGACTGGAACGAATACCGCGAGGCCATGGCCCGCCAGAACAAGTCGCTGATCCGCATCCGCATCGAGCGCTGGGGACCGGTAGCCACCGGAGGGTTTCCGCCGTCGTGACCTCTTCGAACCGTCCCGGACGCGGTCAGGGGGCTTCGGCAGCGTCCGGCTCACGCGTCGTCGACGCGGGGGCGAGCCACTGTGATCGCGTCCGGGGCACACCGCTCGCTCCGTCGTCTGCGGGACGCACGGCGAGCACCTGGTGGATGGTGAGCCTGCCGGGTTCCTCGAATCCGAGAGCGCTGGCCACGAGATACAGCAGCCATGTGCGCGCTCGTTCGGCACCGACGGAGGCGACAGCATCGTCCCACGATTCCTGCAGGTGGCGCACCCATTCCCGGAGCGTGAGCGCATAGTGCTCGCGCAATGCCTCGCTGTCGCGCACTTCGAGACCGACCTGCTCGAACGCGTCCACGGTGCGGCTCAGCGGCAGGATCTCGCCATCGGGAAAGATGTAGTTCTGGATCAGGCCCGGCTTGTCGTTACCGCCGGGATCTCGGGTGCTGACCGCGGCGATGGCGTGGTTCAGCAGCCGACCCTGTGGCCGCAACAGTCCGTGCAGTGTGGCGGCGTAGGTGGGCAGCGCGGCATCCCCGACGTGCTCCGACATCCCGATGCTCGAGATCGCGTCGAACGGCCCGTCGTCGACATCGCGGTAATCCTGGACACGGAACTCGAGCCGATCCGACAGGCCCGCCTCCGCTGCGGCTTTCCGTGCCCACGCCGCCTGTTCGCGGCTCAGCGTCACGCCGACCACGTCGACGCCGTAGTGGCGCGCAGCGTGGATCGCCATCGACCCCCACCCACAGCCCACATCGAGCAGTCGCATCCCCGGCCGTAAGCCGAGTTTGCGGCACACCAGGTCGAGCTTGGCGCGCTGCGCGGCGTCCAGACCGTCGGCCGTCTCGTCCCAGTACGCGCACGAATACACCATGCTCGGACCGAGAAAAATCCGGTAGAACGCGTTGCCGACGTCGTAATGGTGCGACACCGACGACGCGTCGCGGGCGCGACTGTGCTTGATGCCGCGCCGGCGCGGTACCTCGACCGCGGGCGGTCGCGGCCGCAGCCCGACGCCGCCGAGACGGGCCAACTCCCAGACACCGCCGAGTGCCCGGCGGGCGTCCCGGATATCGAACGCCCCGACCCGGTTCACAAGACCGGGCAGTGACAACAGCGCGTACACGTCGCCGTCGATCTCGAGGTCGCCGGCGATATACGCGCGCACCAGTCCCAGTTCGCCCGGCGACCACAACACTCTGCGGATCGCGCGGCGGTTGCGGAACACCACCGTCGCGGGCGAGTCCGGCCCACTGACGGAACCGTCCCAGCATCGAACCCGCACGGGCACTGGGATACCCAGGATCTTTTCGAATGCGTCTCGTACCCGGACGGCTGCGGACCGCGTGGTGTCGGCGTTCATCGCTCGACGGTAAACGACACGAGGTCGGGCGTCTCCCGATCCGGAAAGTCGGCGGAACGTGCTTACGGTTCGTGTGCCGCAGTTCCCAGTTGTCCTAGCCTGCTCACGATCCGTGCGATATCGACGGGAAGCCGAGCACCGCCGACGAGGCTGTCCACCGACGTGTCCGCGAGGAAAATCGGAGTCACGTCTCGGTCATAAAGCACGTCGACGACGTTGGCGAAACGCTGGGCAGGTTCCCTCCCGACGGTGCGAAGATCCGGCACACCGTCGATCACCCAATCGGAGTGGTGCGCCGCGAGCGCGAGATAGTCGACCGGGGCGGTGGTGGTTCCGCAGAGTTCGCCGAAATCGAACCAGAGAGAATGCCCCGTGGCCCGGCGGACATGCACAGGGTGGCCCGCCGGGGTGAGGATTCGCCGCTCGTCTGGGTGTGGTGAGCGGAGCCCGAGACGAGCACGTTGTTCGGCCGTTCCCGGCGAGACCCACCATCCGGCGGCGAACCCCGCCTCGTGCCGGGATGTGGTGCGGTAGTCGAGGGCACCGTCGATCTCGACTACCGCCAGGGAACTCTCGATCAATTCGATCGTGGGGAGGAAGTCGTCGTGGAACAGCGGGTTGGGAAGCAAGGACCGGGGCGCGTAATTCGAGGTCAGCACTACCCGGATGCGCCGGTCGAGAAGCGCGGGCATCAACCGGGCGATGAACTTTCCGTCCGCCGGGTCGTGAACGTGGAATTCGTCGAAGCACAGTAGGTCCACGTCGTGCAGCAGTTCGTCCAAGGCGGCCGAAAGGTTGCTGCGGTGTCGCCGGATGGCGAGGTGCAGATCGCGGAAGAACTCGTGGAAGTGGATGCGCTTCTTCCGGTCGGTCGGTACTGCGGCGAAATAGGTTGCCATCAGCCAACTCTTGCCCCTGCCCACGGGACCCCAGAGATACACGTTCCGGTCGGAGTCCGCGAGGACGTCGGCCGCACGCTGTTGTGCGGCGTCGAGAGCGAAGCCCAATTCTTGTGCAGTCGTGTCGAACACCGACATGGTCACCCCGAGCGCACGACGAGGCGGCGGTGTTCCGAATCTCCTGCGCACGGTCGAACCCTAACGCCCGCGGGCGACGGCGAGACCGAGATTTCACTCACGCTCGCCCCGGGTGGCCCACGGGAACGAGTCGGGTTATCGTCCGTCCGCGGCCGTGAGCAACCGGGCGGTGAGTTCGTCGACGCGCGCGGCGATGTCGTCGCGGACCAGACGCATACGCTCGATCCCGTCGATACCGCGCTCCGACGGTTCGTCGGTGTTCCAGTTCTCCACGACGACGGTGGCGGGCGCATCGACGCGGGCTTCACTGCCCAGAGTGACGACCAGGTCCACCTCGCTCAGGAGATGCGGATCGATCGGCTTGGGATATTCGCCGTCGGTCGGTGCGCCGACCTCGTCGAGTACCTGCACCGACAAGGCGTTGAGGGACGATCCGGGCGCTGTGCCGGCCGAATGGACGGTCACGCGGTCGCCGGCGAACTTGCGCATGAGCGCTGCGGCCATCTGGGACTTTCCGCCGTTCTTGACACACACGAACAGCACCGAAGCAGTGGACAAGATGGTAGGTCCTTTCGGGCGATGCCCATTTGCGCGTTGTATCGATGAACGTCAATATAGACATATGTCGAATCAGTTGTCGAGCGTGGTCGCGCCTTGCTGCCCGCCGATCGGACGTGAGCCGTTGTCCTCCGAGCGAGCCGCCGACCTGGGCCGGATGTTCAGAGCGCTCGGTGATCCGGTGCGCTTGCGAATGCTCAGCATGGTCGCGAGCCACGAGGGTGGCGAGGCATGCGTGTGCGACATCAGTCCCGCTTTCGACCTGGCGCAGCCCACCATTTCCCACCACCTCAAGGTGTTGCGCGAAGCCGGGTTGCTGGACTGTGAGCGTCGCGGCACCTGGGTGTACTACCGAGTGGTCCCCGCCGCTCTCGAAGAACTGTCCGCAGTGCTGGCGATCGAATCCGGAGCGCTGCCCGCCTCGTCCTGCTCGCCGAACGACCCACTCCAGGAGACACTCTCGTGACCGCCACCACCGGACGTCCGCCGGTCGTCGGCAAGATGTCGACCCTCGACCGGTTCCTGCCCGTCTGGATCGGCATCGCCATGGTCGCCGGTCTCCTGCTGGGCCGCATGATCCCCGGACTCGGGGACGCATTGAGCGTCATCGAGATCGACGGCATCTCCTTGCCGATCGCACTGGGTCTGCTGATCATGATGTATCCGGTGCTGGCGAAGGTCCGCTACGACCGCCTCGACACGGTCATCGGCGACCGCACCTTGCTGATCTCGTCGCTGGTGCTCAACTGGGTGCTCGGCCCCGCCCTGATGTTCGCGCTTGCGTGGTTGCTGCTCCCGGACCTGCCGGAGTACCGCACGGGCTTGATCATCGTCGGACTGGCACGGTGCATCGCGATGGTGATCATCTGGAACGACCTCGCGTGTGGTGATCGCGAGGCTGCTGCCGTGCTGGTCGCGATCAATTCCGTCTTCCAGGTCGTCATGTTCGCCGTGCTCGGCTGGTTCTACCTCTCGGTGCTGCCCGGCTGGCTCGGGCTCGAGCAGACCACGCTCGATGTGTCGCCGTGGCAGATTGCCGGATCGGTATTGATCTTCCTCGGCATCCCCCTGGTCGCCGGTTTCCTGACGCGGCACTTCGGCGAGAAGGCCAAGGGCCGGGAGTGGTACGAGACCCGATTCATTCCGAAGATCGGCCCGTGGGCGCTGTACGGTTTGCTGTTCACGATCGTCATTCTCTTTGCGCTCCAAGGCGACCGGATCACGTCGCAGCCCTGGGATGTCGCGCGGATCGCATTGCCGTTGCTGGCGTACTTCGCTCTCATGTGGGGCGGTGGTTACCTGTTCGGTGCCGCCGTGGGCCTCGGGTACGAGCGGACGACGACGCTCGCATTCACCGCCGCCGGTAACAACTTCGAGCTGGCGATTGCTGTGGCGATCGCGACGTTCGGCGTCACGTCGGGACAGGCACTGGCCGGAGTGGTTGGCCCGTTGATCGAGGTGCCGGTACTCGTTGCGCTCGTGTACGTCTCGCTCGCGCTGCGAAAGCGATTCGTGCGAGTCCCCGCCTCCACCGCATCCTGAATCACGCCGGACACCGGCAGCCCCCGTCCTCCCGGACACACCCCCGGGCGGCTGTCTCTTATACCCAACACCGCGCCCACGAGACCTCTCTACATCGCGTATGCCGTCGTGGGCGTGGAAAAA